>NZ_JAJKGM010000022.1:0-53449 GCF_021412605.1 Clostridium celatum | reverse complement strand
AATAAATTAATATATTTTAAATTATATTACATATTTGTATAAAATTAAAGACTACTGACACTTTGTCAGCAGTCTGAGCCTAATATGATATATTTATATCATATTAGGCTCTTGTTAATAATTATATTTAAACATTAAATAGTAAAAACGTATTTAAGGCTAAAGAGCTATGAGAGATTTCCTTAATACTTCTACAGGGTGATATGATAATTTTGCTTTTTTTAGTCCCGTAGAACCACAATCCTCTTCTCGATTAACAAAAGTGGTAGAACTAAAATTTCGTATTAAAAATTCTCTATTAATAAATGAATAAACGCCTTTATACTCTTTATTACATCTTTCAACATGAATTATCGCAGTGTTTTTAAATGTTTCACCAATAGAAAATCCAACTAAGTTATTATTAACATATATACATATTGAGCTTAAATTTAATTCATTTAATTTAAGAAGAATATCTTCAATTGCAGAAATTTCTATACTCATTTCTTCGCAGCAGACATAGTTGTCATTATGCCATTTTTTTAATAGTCCTATACAATCTTCAATTTTCTTAAGAGAATCCACTGTTGAAATAGTATAATCATAATTTTTAACAAAATAGTTATATTGATTCTTTTTAGAGTGATATTTTTTTCCTTGTAAATCAATTAAGTCTTTAGTATTGTATATATACTCATAATCATTTCTATCTTCTATAATTCTATAGTTTAGATTAGTATATTTTTTCAAATCGTTTATAAATGTGTCTTCAATATCACCAAGTAAATAAATGTTATTAGTAGGACAAATAATCTTTAGTTTTTCTATTAGTTCTTGAAGATTTTCTTTTTTATAACCATAGGGCATCATAAAAAAATTTCCTTTAGATGGTTCATTTTTATTTATTACTAAACAGTTATCAATAATTGAAAATTTAGTGTTGCTTAAGTTACGCCATAAATATAATGAAACAAATGAATATTCATAAGATTTTGTATCAATAATATTTTCATAATTCTTAAATAAGTCTTTATCTTCAAGAGTCAAAAGTTTAAAGTTTTCCAATTTATCATCCCCTAAGTTAAGAAAATAAAAGTATATGATATATTATTAATAATTTAAAAAACATGTGTATAAAATTTCTTTTTAACCTTTTTTAAGATATAATTTTAGAGTTTAAATGAAAAATAATAAAAGATATGTATATAGCTTGTACATATCCTTTATTATTTTTACTTATCGTATTTAAATTTTATTATAACTTCTTTGATTTCTCCCTTAGAATTTTTTCTAATTACAAAGGATTTAATATAATCAAAATTGTTATTTAATTGGTGATTTAATTCGTGAATTGTAGCTTTACATTTTTTGACTAAATCTCCATCTTCAATAACTGTAAATCTTGATTTTTTACAAGTTGTTTCATTTTGTAAATCATCAACTATTACATAATATTCAGTACCCTCTTCAATAACATAATATTCTTTATTTATAGTAAGACTATCACATAAAGTATTATTTATACATTTAACTTTTATATATACAACCTCTCTTCAGATAAATTCATATTGATTATAACTTATATTTTAGTAAAATAATATTGTAATATCCTATAAAAATTAATAAATACATTTTACAAAACATCATAGAATCTTGTATAATCTTAATACTAGCAAATATATTTTCTAAGATAAAAAAGAAAAGTATATTATTTAATTTTACGGAGGATGGAAATGGACTTAAATACTAGAGTATTAGATGAAAAAATAAATTTATTAAAAAAATCACTTGAAATTGTTGGAGGTACTTCATATTTAAATGGGGAAAATACAAATAATGATACATTACTTCAATTGATACTAGAGAAAGCTTTTAATGGAGAAGTTGTTAAATTTGATGTAAATAATAATAGTTACAGTATTCAAGAACTATTAAAAAAGAAACAAGCCTATGAAATATATTTTTTAAAGAATAAATCAAAAGCATTACAATCAATTGTATTTAAAATAAAAAAATATGATACATCACTTGATTCATTAATTAGAAAATATAAAAAATGTAGAGGACTAGAAGAGTATAACGAAATATATAATACTATATCTAAAAGATATAGATTAGATATTAATAAAATTGTTTTATCAGAAATTGATGAAGAAGTGGTTTCTGCGTTAACTATTGAGGATGAAGCAAAATACTATGGTGAGTACCTAGATCAAAAGAAAAAGCAAATTATAGATGGAGTAATTAGCAAAATGGGGATAGTTTAATTAGCTATCCTTTATCTATTTATAATAAAGAAATATATAAATAAAAAGAAGCTAAGACTGTAGAAAGATATAATCTACTACAGTCTCAGCTATTAACAGCCTTCGTTGTTGAATTTTGGGATAAACTCTATTGAGTTAGAACCTTCACCTTGAATGAATCCATTTTTTATGCCTATAGATAAAGCATAGTCTATTAGTGAATCGTATAATTTAGGATTTAAAGTTTTATTTATCTCAGGATATTTATAAGCTTCAAATAAAGGAACGTATTGATTCATTAATGATATATATATATCATCTTTGAATGTACTATAAATCAAATCTACTACTTTTTTTGAATCAAATAATAATCCAGGTAATAATAAGTGGCGAATTATTACACCTTTAGTTATTAGTCCGTCATTATTAAATATGGGTTTACCTGTTTGTTTAACCATTTCTTTAATAACATTTAATGCATTTTTAGAGTAGTTAGATACCTTTGAATATTTTTTTGCATATTTATCATCAAAATATTTAAAATCAGGTAAATATACATCGATTAAACCATTTAAAGATTTTATTGTATCTAATGAATCAATTGAATTTGTATTATATATAATAGGAATTTTTAAACCATTAGATTTTGCAATTTTTAAAGATTCTATGATTTGTGGAACATAGGATGTTGGTGTAACTAAGTTTATATTATTGGCTCCTTTGTGTTGAAGTTCTAAAAAAATCTCTGATAAACGTTCTATAGATATCTCGATACCATTTCCATCTTGTGAAATATCACTATTTTGACAAAATACACATTTTAAATTGCAATTAGAAAAGAATACAGTACCTGATCCGTTTTTGCCTGATATACAAGGTTCTTCATAGAAGTGAAGAGCAGCTCTAGCAATTTTGATATTTTTACCACTATTACATGCACCTGTTTTTTCATATCTATTAATATTACAATTTCTTATACAAAGATTACATTTAGTTAACATATTTAAATCTGTCATATAAACACCTCAAAAAAAGTATAACAGTATAAAATTTAATAATCAAAGGTTTTATTGTAATTGAAATATTTTACTGAAAATTAAATTTAATATATAATTATGTGACAAATAATTGTAAAATACAAGTATTTAGTATATCTTATTATGATGTTTTCTATAGTTATTTTATGTTAATTATGATATAATTGTTTCATAAATTAGCATAGTGAGAGGTGTAGAATGAATACGGTAACGGTTAATATAAATGGTGTCGAATATAACTTAAGAGGAAAAGAAGATGAAAAGTATTTACTTGATGTTGCAGCTTACGTTGATAGTAAGATAAGAGAAATTTCTGTAAATAATAAAAAGCTTAGTATAGGTTCTGCAGCAGTATTAACAGCTGTAAATATAGCAGATGAGCTTTTTAAATGTGACTTAGAAATAAATGATATAACAAAGAAAAAAAACTCGCTTGAAGAACGCCATCTTACTTTAAAGGAAAGGTTAAGGGAACTTAAAGTAGAGATAGAAGAAGGTTCAAAGGCAAGAGCAAATGAGGTTGATTCATTAAAAAATATAATTTTTTCTATGGAGGAAAAATTAAGAGAGTTTGAAAGTATAAAAGCTCAAAAGGAAAGTTTACAAAATAAAGTAGAAGAATTGTCGGTTAATCTAGAAGAAAAAAATAGAAGCATAGAAATTCTAAATGAAGAAGTTAACAAATTAAAAACTGAAAATGATAAGCTTACAAATAGTCTAGATAATTGTACAGAAGAAATTAAAAACATGGTTGCTATTGAGGATTATGAGGATGTAACAAGTAAATTACAAAAAGTTCAAAGAATAAATACTATTTTAATTTCTGAAAACAATGAATTAAAAGAAGAAAAAGCTAATAATAAAAGTGAAATAAATAAGTTGAAATTAGAAAATGATAATTTGAAAGATAATCATGAACAATTAATTGAAAAGTTTGATGAAAAAGAAATCCAGTTTAAAGAAATAACAACTGATATTAAAATAAAGAGTGAAGAAAAGATTACTTCATTAACAAATAAAGTAAGTCAAATGGAAAGTGAATTACAAGACAGTAAAAAGAAAAGACAAATGTTAAAGGAGCGTAACAAAGAGTTAGGTTTTCAGGTGCAAAATTTTAAATACAAGGTTTTGGATTTAGAAAAGAAATTAATGGATGCTCAGTTTGATTTAGCCATTGAAAAAAAAGAAAAAAATCCTTTATTAAGATAAGTCTGTTCAAATATTGGACAGACTTATCTTAATAATAAACAAGTAATTAAGAAATATAGAAAACTAAGGTTATTTATGTTATAAATTAAGTAAACAAAAGATTAATAATATATATTTAAAATAAAAATACTATGATTAAATTTAGATTTTAAATATAAAAGAAATTAAAATTAGGAGAGATTTTTATGAATAAAATAGAAGTGCTAGCACCAGCAGGAAGCATGGAAAGTCTATATGCAGCAATAAATAAAGGTGCAGATGCAGTGTATTTAGGAGGAAATAAATTTTCTGCAAGAGCATATGCATCTAACTTTGATAATGATAATATGCTTAAAGCAGTAGATTATGCTCATAGTTATGGTGTAAGTATTTATGTAACTATAAATACAATATTAAAAGAAAATGAAATACAGGAAGCATTAAAATATGTTGGATATCTCTATGAAATAGGTGTAGATGCATTAATAATACAAGATTTAGGTTTGTTTAAAAGAATTAAAGAAGAGTATCCAGATTTTGAACTTCATGCATCAACTCAAATGACAGTACATAATGGGGAAGCAGCAGTCTATTTTAAGAATAAAGGCTTCCATAGAATAGTTTTATCTAGAGAAATGACATTAGAAGAAATAAAACATATATCGAAGGATTTGTTAATAGAAACAGAAATGTTTGTACATGGGGCGCTTTGTATTAGTTATTCTGGTCAATGCTTAATGAGTTCCATTATAGGTGGGAGAAGTGGAAATAGAGGTAGATGTGCACAACCTTGCAGAATGGAATATACGCTAAAAGGTGAAAAAACTGGAGAGCAAAGAGGATATTTATTAAGTCCAAAAGATATGTGTACTATTGAAAATGTTAATGAGATTATTGAAAGTGGTACATATTCACTAAAAATTGAAGGTAGAATGAAAAGACCAGAATATGTAGCTGGAGTGGTAGATAATTATAGAAAAGCAGTAGATAAATATCTATTTAAACAAAAATATAATGAAAAAGAAGGAAAAGGACAATTATTACAATTATTTAATAGAAGTGGTTTTACTAATGCTTATTTAAAAAGTAATACAGGAAGAGATATGATGAGCTATAATTCACCTAAAAATGCAGGTGTTCCTCTAGGAAAAGTTGATTCATTAGGTGAAATTATATTACAAGAAAATATATCTCTAGGTGATGGTGTAAGATATAAGGATAAAGGATTTACTGTTAGTAAAATACTGTTAAATGGTAAGGAGATTAACGAAGGTAAAAAGGGAGATAAGGTAAAGCTATTTCCTATTGATTATAAAAAAGGTGATAATCTTTTTAAAAGCTTAAATAAAAAGTTATTTGATGATTTAGAAGAGTATATAAAGCCATATACCAAAAAAATATCATTAGATGCAAGAGTTAATTTTATTGTAGATAAACCTTTAGAGTTAATAATTAAATATAAAAATAAGGAGTATGCTTTTTTAGGTGAAGTTGTACAAAAGGCAGAAAAGAGACCTTTAGATAAAGAAAGAGTAGCAGAAGCAATAAAGAAATGTGGAGATACACAATTTAAAATTGATAATATAGAGTTTGAGAGTTTTGAAGATGGTTTTTTAAGAATAGCAGATTTAAATTCTTTAAGAAGAGATGCAATATTATCACTTACTAAATCTATTTGTAAAGAATATAGACGTGTAAGACCTATAAAAAATACAGAGTCTAGAAATTCTACATATATAGAAAATAAAAAATTAAAGGAAATTTATAGCTGTATAACAAAAGAACAATTAAAAGCTTTAATAGAATGTGGAGCTACAGATGTTGCTATTGATTTATTTAGTAGAGAACTTAATGCATTAAGATATAATGATATAGTTGATTTATACAATAAAGAAGGTAAAAATGTAAATATATATATTAAGACATCATCAATAATTAAGGGTGAATTTAAACAAATTTGTAATACTATAGAAAAAGTTATGCCGTATATAAAAGGGCTAATAACTGCAAATATAGGATTAATAAGTGTATTTAAAGATAAATTAGAAATAATAGGTGATTATAAATTAAATATAATGAATTCTCAAAGTCTTAGTTTTTACCAAGAAGAAATTTATGCACCTACTTTAAGTATGGAATTAAATAAGACTGAAATGAAGTCCATAACAAAGAATAATAAAGGAAATATTTCTTTAGTTGTTTATGGAAAGCCTGAACTTATGATAAGTGAATATTGTCCTATTGGTAGTACTTTTGGTGGAAGAAAAACTAATGTTAATTGTAATGGAATTTGCTCAAAAGATAAATTCACTTTAATTGATAGAGTAAATGAGAAAAATAGAGTTATGACAGATTTATTCTGTAGAAGTTATATTTTAAATCCAGTACCACTTAATTTATTTGATGAAATAGATGATATAAAGGCTATGGGAATAAATATATTAAGATTTGATTTTAGAGATGAAAATTACGATGAAGTTAAAAGAATACTATCAATTTATAAAAATAATATGACTTACGAGAAAAAAGAATTTACAAAGGGTCAATTTAGAAGAGGAATAGAGTAAGAGGTGAGTATATGAAGTTTATTGCAAGTATTTCTTTAATTGCAGTATTTATTTTTGGAATAATAAAGATGAGAGAAGCATCATCTGAAATAAAAAGTATATGGTTTAGGGAGTTATCTAATAGCAACAAATTAAAAGTAACAAGTAAAGTAAAAGAAAATTGGAAGAAAACAATAATATTGTTGGCTATAACAATAGCGGCTATGCTAATAATTATATCGTTATTTATAGGGAAAACTCATAATAATGACAATTTAGTTAGTATTGTTATGTTAATAGTTTCAATTATAGTTTTATTTTTTATTATTTATTACAATAAAAAATTTAAAAAAGAGTTAAATAATTTTAAAAATCAAATTTAGGAGAAGTTTATGAAAGAAAGAACTTTAAAAATATTAGAATTTAATAAAGTTAAAGAAAAGCTAAGAAAATATGCAATAACTAGTGGTGGAAAAGAGCTTATAGATAACTTAGAGCCATATAAATCTATATATGAAGTTGAAAAGAAATTAGAGGAAACAAATGAAGCTTTAGATATATTAATCAGAAAAGGTACACCTCCGTTTGAAGGATTACATGATACTCGTGCTGAAATAGCTAGAGCTGCTAAAGGTGGAGTTTTAACACCAGGGCAACTTATAAAGATTGGTTCAATGCTTAGATGTTCACGTCGCTTTAAAGAGTATGTAGTAAGAAAAGAAGAGGAAATTGGATATAAGCATTTAGAAGATTTGGCTTATATTTTAGTACCATTAAAAGGGCTTGAATCTGAAATTGATAATGCAATTATTTCTGAGGAAGAAATTAGCGATAAGGCAAGTGGAACTTTATATAATATAAGAAGAAGTTTAAAAGAAAAAAATTCCTCTGTTAGAGAAAAAATAAATTCAATAGTAAGAGCTAATTCAAAATATCTTCAAGATTCCTTATATACAATGAGAGGAGACAGGTATGTAATTCCTGTTAAAGCAGAGTATAAAGGAGCTGTGCCAGGGCTTGTTCATGATCAAAGTTCAACAGGAGCTACTCTTTTTATTGAACCTATGAGTTTAGTAAATTTAAATAATGAAATTAAAGAGCTTATGTTAAAAGAAAAGGCAGAAATAGAAAGAATATTAAGTGAGCTTTCTTCAAAGGTTTATAATAATATCGATGTAGTTACAAGTAATAGCAATATATTAAAGGAATTAGATTTTATATTTGCTAAGGGAAAATATGCTTCTTCATTAAATGCAATTTTACCTAAAATAAGAAATGATAAAAGTTTCGATATTATTGGAGGAAAGCATCCTTTAATAGATCAAAAAATAGTAGTTCCTTCAGATGTGTATTTAGGAGATGAATTTACTACACTAATGATTACAGGTCCTAATACTGGGGGTAAAACAGTTACACTAAAGACAGTAGGACTACTTCATTTAATGGCATTAAGTGGATTACTAATACCTGCTAAAGATGGTTCTAGTGTAGGATTCTATAAAGAAATATTTGCAGATATAGGTGATGAACAAAGTATAGAACAAAGTTTATCTACTTTTTCAGGTCACATGACTAATATAGTAACAATATTGGATGATGCAGATGGAGATTCTTTAGTATTATTTGATGAGTTAGGTTCAGGAACGGATCCAGCAGAAGGATCAGCCCTTGCTATAGCAATAATTGAAACTTTAAGAGACAGAGGTGCTAGAATTATAGCTACTACGCACTATAGTGAGTTAAAAGGTTATGCATTAAGAACAATAGGTGTTGAAAATGCATCTGTAGAGTTTGATGTAGAAACATTAAGACCTACATATAGGTTATTAATAGGAATTCCTGGTAAATCTAATGCTTTTGAAATATCACGAAGATTAGGATTAAGTAATGATGTAATAGAAAAAGCTAAAAATTCAATGTCTAAGGAAAATTTACAATTTGAAGATTTAATTAGAGATCTTCAAGAGAAAAGTATACTTGCTAATAGAGATGCAAGAGAAGCTAAAAAACTTAGAGATGAAGCTGAAAATCTAAAAAATAAATATAATGAAAAAATTAACAAATTAGATAAGATAAGAGATAAAGCATATGAAGAAGCAAGGTTAGAAGCTAAAAATATTATAAGCAAAGCAAAAGATGAAGCTGATGAAATAGTTAAAGCTATGAGAGAGCTTGAAAAAATGGGCATAGCAGAAGGTGGAAGAAATAGACTAGAGCAAGAAAGACAAAAATTAAAGGCTAGCTTAGAAGAAAAAGAAGCTGCAATGATTAAAACAAGAGAAAATCAAGGGGAAATTATAAAAAAAGTACAATTAGGTATGGAAGCATTTTTACCTTCATTAAATCAAAGAGTAATTATTGTTTCAAATCCAGATAATAAAGGCGAAGTTCAAGTAGAAGCTGGTATTATGAAAATAAATGTTAAACTTAAGGATTTAAGGAAAGTAAATGAAGAACCTAAAAAGAAAGAAAAGAAAAAACGTGAAGTTAAATTAAATTTAAAATCTGTTGATAGTAGAATAGATTTAAGAGGCATGGATTCAGAAGAAGCTTGTTACAGAACAGATAAGTATTTAGATGAAGCATATATGAGTAATTTAGGTGAAGTAACAATAGTTCATGGAAAAGGTACAGGAATTTTAAGAAAAGCTATAAACGATATGCTAAAAAGGCATCCTCATGTAAAATCCTATAGGTTAGGAGTATATGGAGAAGGTGGAGATGGAGTTACAATTGTAGAATTAAAATAAAGTTTAAAAGTCATTTTAAACCCTCTATTAATATGCTATAATTAGCATATTAAGGAGGGTTTTTATGTATATTATTAGCGCATGCTTATGTGGAGTTAATTGTAAATATAACGGTTTAAATAACTATAATGAAAAATGTAATGAGTTATTTATTTCTGGAAAAGCTATATTAGTTTGTCCTGAACAACTAGGGGGGTTATCTACTCCAAGAGTGCCTAGTGAACTTCAGGATAATACTTTAAATATAATAAAGAAAAATGGGAAAATACTAAATAAAGATGGAGAAGATGTAACAGAAAATTTTTTAAAAGGTGCTAGAGAGGTAGCCACTATTGCAAAAAAATTAAATATAAAGAAAGCAATATTAAAAGAAGGAAGTCCATCTTGTGGAGTAAACTATATATATGATGGTACTTTTACAGGAAATAAGATAAAAGGGAATGGAATAACAACTGAATTATTAAAAGCATTAGATATTGAAGTTATAAGTGAAGAAGCTTTAGACAGGAGGTAATATAATATGGGTGTTTTTGATTTTTTTAGAAAGAAGAAAGAAAATAGAGTTGAAGAAGAAATTAATGATATTTTAGAAGTTAAAGAAATTGATGAATTTGATGTTGTAGAAAATGAAAATAATAATGAAGAATTTAATTATAATTTTATAGTAAGTAATGAAGAAGAGTATCATAATAAAGAAAATTTAACTAAAGAAGAAATAAATCGATTGATAGTAAGTGAAATATTAAAGGTTGTTGATAAATCTACTGCATTTAATAGCATGGAGATAGCAGCATTAGAAGCAGCTAAAACTATAGGAATTGAAAATATAGATGATTTAACAGTATATTTGCATGAACGAATTGCTAAGCCACATTTTATGAATGGAAGATATGATGGGCTTGGAGAGTGGAGAATGGCTATTGAAAATGCTGTTTTAACTATTCTTTATGCATTTAAACAATATGGAGTTGATGAACTACTTAAAATTGCTAATGAATGTAATAATAATAGTATTAAATGTGTTAATTTATTATGTAAATTAGCAGAAAATAATATTGAAACAGAAAAAATAGTTGATTCAATAATTTATATTATGAAGAATTATAAAGAAGAGTTTGTTGTTAAGACGTTAAACTTTTTATCACAAGTAAAGGGTAATGATAAGATTATAAAGGTATTACAAGTATATAATAAAAAATATATTTATGATAAGAATATTGAAGGTGCTTATGATACTACCTTAAACTTAATAAATGTAACAGGTACTTTTACTAAGGAACAATTAGTGTTTTTAAAGGCTATAGCATTAAGTGATAATAAAATAAAATCTACATTAATATTAAGAAATGAAGATGGAAATGTAGATTTATCTGGTGTTACAGAAGAATTAAGACTTAAAGCTGCCCTTACATTCTATTCTTTACATAATAAGGATGAACAAATTAATGCTAAATTAATGTATTTAAGAGATAATTCTTTAGATTTAGATCTTAGAAAATATTTAAATGATATATTGAAATAATTTTTTCATAACCTATACTTTAATTGAGTATTTACTAATTTAAAGTATAGGTTATATATTTTTATTCATATTTTAGCTTTATTTATATAATACTAATATTATAAAGTTAAAAGGAGAGATTTATATGCCAGAAAAGACTATGAAATTTACAGATGATGAAGGAAATAAAGTTGAGTATGCTATTTTAGAACAAAAACTTATCAATAATACTGAATATGTTGCTATGGCACCAGTAAATAATAAAAATGATGTTGAAATATTTAAAATAAAGTTTGATAAGGATTGGAATGAAACACTTATTCAAGTAGAATCAGAAGTTGAACTTAATATGGTTAGGCAAGTTTCAAATGTAAAATTTTAATCAATGAAAGAGGCTATATTGAATTATATATGCCTCTTTTATATTTTATAATAAAGTTAAGTATAGAATATGTAAAATATATATGATAATCTATATAAAGAATATAAAAAAATAGGAGGATATATGAATAATATTAGTAATAGAAGTAAAGGAATAATATTTATAATAATTTCTGCATTTGGTTTTGCTATGATGTCAGCTTTTGTTAAGCTATCAGGTGACTTACCATCATTTCAGAAAACATTTTTTAGAAACTTAGTATCATGTATAATTGCATTTATTTTAATAGTAATAAAAAGAGAGAGTTTATTTGGTAAGTTAGAAAATCAAAAGATTTTAATAATGCGTTCGCTTTTTGGTACTATTGGAATAGTGTTTAATTTTTATGCAATAGACAAATTGATATTATCTGATGCAAATATGTTAAATAAGTTAAGTCCTTTTTTTGTAATTATTTTTTCAGCATTATTTTTAAAAGAAAAGATTAATTTAAGACAAGCTATTTCTATTTTAATAGCTTTTATAGGAGCATTATTTATAATAAAGCCTAGTTTTAATTTTGATATGATTCCTTCAATAATTGGGATTTTAGGTGCTATTTCTGCTGCTGCTGCATATACTTGTCTAAGAAAGTTAGGAGGACGTGAAAAATATTATACAATAGTTTTTTATTTTTCATTTTTCTCAACAATAGTTATTTTTCCTTTAATGATACTTGTATATAAGCAAATGACATTACTTCAATTAGTTTATTTAATATTAGCAGGTGTATTTGCAAGTATAGGACAATTTGGTATTACTATAGCGTATAAATATGCACCAGCTAAAGAAATATCTATTTTTGATTACACAAATATTATTTTCTCTGCTATTATTAGTTTAACTATATTTAATGTATTACCAGATAAATATAGTGTTATTGGATATATCATAATATTTGCTGTTTCAGCAAGTATGTATATGTATAATAAAAAGTTAGATAGATTAGAAAATAAATAGTGAAAGAGGAAGAGGTTAAGTTTAAATACCTCTTCTTTTTTGTAGTATGTATAAATTATCAAATATGAATAATTATGATATAATTTTTACATTAAGTGATTCTTAGATTTACAGAAAGCTTATTTAATATATGTTTTTTTATGTTTTTTAGATAAAATTAGAATTAGATGATATTAATCTAAGAAGAGACATGTAATTGATAAATTTGGAGAGTGTATAGCATGAAGTATAGTAGTATAGATAATCCTTTAGATATTCTCCTTCAGGATATAAATAAAAAAGAAGAAATAAAAATAGAGGTTTATTTTAATAAATTAGATTATAGAGATTCTATATCTGTAGAATTTAAAATAGGTTTAAAAAATAAGCCTTCTAATAAGTTGAATGTTATTAAAGATATTAAGCAATTTTTAATATATTATGAAAATAAAGTACCTTTAAAATTTAGTAATGATTTTACATTTGATATAAGTAAACAAAAAATTTCTAATGAAGATTTAAGTTTAATTAGATATATATATGATTTGCTTGACATAGAAAAAAGAAATATAAAAATGATAAAATCATATGATAAATTAATTAATGGGAAATATATATATCCACCTAAATATTTAATGAGAGAGTTTTTTAGTATAGTAAAGGGAAGTAGAATTTATTTTAATGATGGATTTTTTAGTAGGCCTGTTGATGCAGAGATACTAGAAACAAATCCTAAACTAAATATTAGCGTTTTATTGTTAGAAAATACCTACAAAATTTCACTTGATGAAGAATTACCAATATTGATAAATAATAGGTTAGATATTATGATTTCAGGAACCACTATATACTTACCAGATAAAAATTTTATTAATAGAATAAAATCATATTATATAGTCTTTAGAGGAAATAGAGAGATTTTAATAGATAAGAATGAGGAAGGTAGAATTCTTAAAGAATTAATACCAACAATACTTAATTTAGATTTAACATTAAACTTATCTAATAATATTAAAGAAAAAGTAATATTAGCAAGCCCTGAGTTTAAGTTTTATTTTGATAAAAAAGATGATTTTTATGTATTAGATTTAAAGGTTAAATATGATAAGTATGAGTTTAATATCTTTGATAATTTTACAGAAAAAGTGATTTATAGAGATACTGATAAAGAAAAAAGTGTATTATCACTAATGAAAAGTTTAGGTTTTGATAATATTAACAATAGATTTTATATGACTTTTGGCGATGATTATATATATAATTTCTTTAAATATAAAATACATAACTTACAAGAGGTTGGAGAAGTGTTTTATTCTGAGAATTTTAAAGGAATAAAGCAACTTAATTCAAAAAGTATAATAGCAAATATATATCCAGGAAAATTTAATTATTTTGAACTTAAATTTGATATAAAAGATATTGATGAAGAAGAAATAAATAAAGTATTAAGTGCTTTTAGAAATAAATTAAAATACTATAAATTAAAAAATGGTGAATTTTTAGATATTGAAGACCTACAATTAAAAAATTTCTTAAGATTAATAGATTCATTAGATAATAATAAAATTATAAATAATAAAATTGAATTTAATAAAAATAAAGCACTATATGTTAATGAATATTTAAATAAATATCAAATGAAATTTTTAAAGGGAAAAGGATATTTAAGAAATATTAAATCTAAATTCAATAATATAGATAAATTACAATATGAACTACCTAAAAATTTTAATGGATATCTTAGGAAGTATCAGTATAAAGGATATTGTTTTCTCAGAACTATGGAGGAACTTGGATTTGGTGCTATATTAGCAGATGAAATGGGGCTTGGAAAAACTATTCAAACAATAGCATTTTTATCAGCTAAAAAAAATAGTAATAGTTTAATAGTTGCCCCCTCTTCTTTAATATATAATTGGAAAAGTGAAATTGAAAAATTTGCACCAAGTTTAAAAGTAGCTATTATAAATGGAAGTAAAGAGCAAAGAAATTTTATATTAAAGGATTATAAAAATTATGATATATTACTTACAACATATACATTAATAAAAAATGATATAGAAGATTATCTTAAAATTAGTTTTAATTATGTTATATTAGATGAAGCACAATATATTAAGAATTCAAATTCCCAAAATTCACGTTATATAAAAATGATAAATAGTGATATGAGAATTGCACTAACAGGAACACCAATTGAAAATTCAACTTTAGAACTTTGGTCAATTTTTGATTTTATCATGCCAGGATATTTATATGATGAGGACACATTTACAGTAAAATATCATAGAAAATTAAATGAAAGTAAAGAAGTATTAGATGAATTACAAAGATTGATTAATCCATTTATATTAAGAAGATATAAAAAAGACGTGGCTATAGAATTACCACCTAAAATCGAAAAGATAATAAAAGTAGAATTACCAAATGAACAAAAAAGGGTGTATAACATATACTCTAAGAAGGTATTAGAGATAGTTGAGAAAAAAATTAAAGATGATGAGTTTAACAATGGTAAAATTGAAATATTATCATATATAACAAAACTAAGACAATTAGTATTAGATCCAACTGTAATTCTTAATGATTATATAGGAGAAAATGGGAAGCTGGAAGTTTTAGTTGAATTATTGCATAAAAGTATAAATGAAGGACATAAAATTTTGGTGTTTTCACAATTTACCACTGTACTTAAAAACATAAAAGAAAGACTAAAATATGAGAGCATATCTTATAGTTATTTAGATGGAACTATTTCTTCAAAAAAGAGAGAGGAAATTATAAATGAATTTAATAATGAAGAAAAATCTGTATTTCTTATAAGTCTAAAGGCTGGAGGTATAGGATTAAATTTACAAAATGCAGATATAGTTATACATTTTGATCCGTGGTGGAATCCTGCTATTGAAGATCAAGCAACTGATAGAAGTCATAGAATTGGGCAAAAAAACGTTGTAGAAGTTATTAAATTAATAGCAAATGATACTATAGAAGAAAAAATTAATTTAATTCAAAACAAGAAGAAAAGTTTAATAAATAGCATTTTAAATAATGATAACTTAAAAGAAAATACTATTTTAAATTTAAATGAAGAAGATATTTTAGATTTGTTTAAATAAATAGATTAACTAGGAGGAAAAAATGGAACTAAACAGAGAATTTTTAAATAAATATGATAATTTAATGGCAGAAGATACAGAGAAAGCATTAGAGTTTGTATTAAATGCACTAAATAATACAAATAATTCGGACTTTTATGCATATGCTGCAGATTGCTATATGACTTTAGGTGAATTTGATAAAGCTATAGATATGATTGATAATGGACTAAAGAATGAGTGTAGAAATAAGAGCTTTGCTTTAAGTTTAAAAGGAGAAACTTTATTTTATATGAATGAGTATATAAAGAGTAAAGAAGTATTCGAAATGTTATATAAGGATAATCCTACAAGCTTTTTTGTAATAGCATATTTAATGGATATATATATTAACTTAAAAGAATATGACAAAGCTATAAGAATAGGTGAAAAAGCTCTATCTACTAAGGACTTAAATAATAATGATTCTGCATATATATCTATTACTATTGGATGGATAAAATTAAAATACTTGAATGATGCTGATAATGCTGTTATTTACTTTAATGATGCATTAAAGTTAGATGATAAATCAGGAAGAGGTTATATAGGCTTAGGCGAATATTATTTTAAAAAATGTGATTATAAAAATGCATTAATAAATTTTGATAAGGCAATAGATTTAGATGAAGGAACCATTAGTGTATATTTTAATATTGCAATGTGTTATAAGCATTTAAAGATGTATGAAGAAGCTTATGAATACTTAAAGATTGTATGTGATGCAGAAAGTGATAATAGTAAATATATATATGAAAAAAATGAAATTAAAAAATTAATAAATAATATATAATTACATAAATCTGAATTAATAAATAAAAAAGTGATTATACTAAAGTTGAGGTGATACTTATGAATGAAAGTATAGGGGTAAACTTAAGTAAAGTCATAGATAACTTAAATAAAAGAGTAAAGGTTCCTGCAATTACCCAACGAAAATATGATAAAGAGTGCTGTGAAGAAGATGACTATATTGCTTTTTACAAAGATGACGGCTTTGATAATAGTGTAGATAATGATAAATATAGTTATTTAGATGGAGAGGAATATGCTGATACTGAAGAGTTAGATGAAAATAATTATGATGAAGAATGCTCATGTAGTTGTTGTGATAATTTAGATAAGAAAACTATGGCCTTAATTGGTATGGGAGCCGTAATTGGAATAATGGGATTGTATATTTTATTTAAGAAAAAATAGGAATAATTATTAATTTAAATATAGACATCGTAAATTTACGATGTCTATATTTAAATATTGTATATTTATAATAATCTATTAAGGGAGAATATTGTTAGTGAAAGAATTTATTATATGTGTAGATGAAAATGATAAAAAGATAGGTGTAGAAGAAAAAATAAAAGTTCATAAAGAAGGCATATTACATCGAGCGTTTTCAATTTTTATATTTAATGATAAGAAAGAACTATTATTGCAAAGAAGAGCTTTAGAAAAGTATCATTCGCCTGGATTGTGGACAAACACCTGCTGTAGTCATCAACGTGAAAATGAAACTTTAAAAGAGGCAGCATTAAGAAGAATTGAAGAAGAAATGGGATTTAAATGTGAATTGAATGAAAGCTTTGTATTTTCATATAAGGTAAGATTTGATGATGGACTTATAGAAAATGAGATAGATCATGTTTTTATAGGGACATATACTGGTAAAATATTTATAAATAAGGATGAAGTTAAAGAATATAAATGGATTACTATAGAAGAGGTAATTAAAGATATTGAATTAAATCCTCAAAAGTATACGTATTGGTTTAAAGATATAATAAATAAGTATGCTGAAAACATTTTTGCAGTATAGAATAATAGCTTAAATATATATAATATGATATAATTATTATCAAAATAAAACAATTTGATAAATAATTTGAGGTGCGATATTATGACAAAAAAACCACAAAAGTATATAGAAGATATTGCTAGATCTTCTGCATATTTTTCATTTAACAATGGACCAGTAAAGGAATTATTAAATGAAGGAAAGATAACAAAAGAAGAGCTTAAAAATATACAAATATATATGCAAAATCATTTAGCATATTTATATACTGTGCTTTTAGAAGAAAATAATTTAAAAAAATTTGATTTAGTAATGAGTACTATGGACAAGTTTTATGTAGATAATAAGGAAGAAGTTATTATTCAAGATGATGGCTTTGATAACTTATTTAAGAGTTTATTTACAACACCACAAAACATAAAGATAAAATAATTAATAGGAGTAATAAATTATGTATATAGCATTTGGAAATAGAGTTATTGATAGTAATGATATAAAAAAAATAATAGAGGAAAATACTGAATTTAAAGTTATAAAGGATATGAGTAAAGGATCCAAAAGAGAAGATATTGTTGCTTTCAATTTAAGTTTAAGTATTGATGTGTTAAATGAAGAAATAAAAGATGATATGGATATTTCAGAAGCAGATGAAGATACATTATTTGAAGAATATATGGCTTTTACAGAAGAATTAGGATTTGAATTAGAAGAATATTTACCAGAAGATTCAATCGTTGATTTTAAAGCGTATAAGTGGGAGCCTTCGGATAATGATATCAAGGCAGTTATTGTTATTGCTAATGAAGAATTAGGCTTAGGTAAGTTAAAGGATGTTATGAGAAGATTATTAACACAAGTAGAATAGAAATATAAAAAGAGTAAACCGAATAAGGTTTACTCTTTTTATTTTATAAAATTAAAATTTTACTATAAAAAAAGATTAACTTTAAAGAAATAATAGGAAAATTTAACCAAAAATGATATAATAATGCTAGTGCTTAACTACCACATAATATGAAGTGTCAATCTAGTATAGAATAGAATTTATAGGCTAGAATTAAATTGAGGTGAATTTATGAGGACAATGGAATTTAATGAAAAAAAATATATTACAAATAATGAAGATGGTATTTATGGAGTTGATTTATGTCCTATATCTAATACTATAAGATTTACAGCAAAATGTGATGGAATAATATATGCATATGTTGTAGGTGATTTTAATAATTGGAAAAAATCAGATAAATATAAATTAGGATGGCAAGTTGATGTAAATGATGGAATATTAAAAATGATGAAGGAAATTAAATTTGATAATGGACTTAAAAATGGAGAATATCGATATAAATATATATTAATAGATTGTAATGGAAATGAACATTGGATAGATTCAGAAAATGGAGAGAAAAATAGTTTTAGTTTTGTATGGAAAAATGTAAATGATGTATTAAAGATATATACATCGAATAATGTAGTTACAAAATTTTCACCTATAGAACTAGTTGCAATAGCTATAGGATTATATGGAAAGGTTTCTTTTCCGGAGATAGTTTGGTCATTGCAGAATGAAGTTAAAGGAATCTATATAAAAAATGGTTATTTGTTTGTAGATAATACTGTAAATGAAGGGGAAGAAATAATTGTAAATGCACATACAAAAGATAAAAGATTATTTACAAGCAAGAAAATAATTGCTTCTAAGAAAGATTATCAAGGAACCTTAGTACATTTTTATATAGAGGATAATAATTATCAAGGAAATGATTTTATATGGAATGTATGGAGTTATGGCAAAAATAATAATGGAAAAGAATTTAACTTTGACATAAATACAGATTTTGGAGTTGCTGTATATGCTCCTAATGAAAATATAATTATTAGAAAAAAACGATGGGGAAGTGACTGGGTAAATTATTGGGAAGAGCAAACTAATTCATTTGATTTAAGTAGCAACAATAAAAATATATATATAATTGCTGGAGATGGGAGATATTATGACTCATTAAAAGATGCAATAATCATAAGTTTAACAAATATAAAGTATGCTGTAATGGATGATAAAGAAAAAATAAAAGTACATTTAACTTCCGAGCCTTTCATAGGAATTGGATTTGATTTATATATTAACAATAAAAAAGTTGAAGATATAACATTTATAACTCATGGGAAAGAAGTTGTAATTACAAATTTACCAGATGATATAAAAGCTAATGATTTAGTAGTTGTAACAACATCAAATATGTATAATCCTTGTATTGTTAGAATGGGAAAATATTTGGATAAATTTTATTATTATAAAGATGACTTAGGCGTTACTTTTAATGGAGATAAAGTATCATTCAAGTTATGGGCTCCTATCTCAAAAAAGGTAGAGTTACTTTTATATAAGGAGTGGAATGATAAAATAGGAGAAGAGTATGAAACTTTTACTATGGGCTATTTAAGTAAAAGTGGTGTATATGAAATTGTATTAAATAGATCAGATGTAGAGAATATGTATTATTTATATAAACTTTCATTTAATGAAGTTAATAGTAACGGAGAAATAGATGATAGAATAACTTATGTCGTTGATCCATATGCGTATTCTGTAGGGGTCAATGGTGACAAGGGGTTTGTGTTAGATATAAATGATACTATAGCAAAACCTTATGGGTGGAAAAATGATGTTAGTCCTAAAATTAAAAGCAAAGATGATGCTATATTATATGAAATGCATATAAGGGATTTTACAATTGATAATACTTCAGGTGTATCTAATGCATTGAAGGGTACATTTTTAGGCGCAGTACAGGAGAATACTTATTATGAGGATAAAAAAAATAATAAAATTGTAAAAACGGGTATTGATCATCTTGTAGAGCTTGGAATAACACATGTTCATTTGTTACCAGTATTTGATTTTGGATCTGTAGATGAACGTTTTCCTAACTCTAATAATAGAAATTGGGGATATGATCCTAAAAATTTTAATGTTCCAGAAGGAAGTTACAGTACAAATCCATATAATCCTGTAAATAGAATTATAGAATTCAGAGAAATGATATTTAAATTTCATAATAAAGGAATTAGGGTAGTTATGGATATGGTTTACAATCATATGATGAGTACTTTAAATATGGATAATATAGTGCCCGGATATTATTTTAGAACTGATTATTTAGGAAGATATACTAACGGTTCTGGATGTGGAAATGAAATGTGTACAGAAAGACCAATGGTTAGAAAGTTTATAGTAGATTCATGTATGCATTGGATTAAAGATTATCATATAGATGGAATTAGGTTTGATTTAATGGAATTGATAGATATTGATACTGTTAAAGAAATAGTTAGCAAATCTAATAAATATGATAAAAACTTTTTAGTATATGGAGAACCATGGAAGGGTGGAAATTCACCTATAAAAAATGGAACGTATAAAGGATCACAAAAAAATCAAAATTTTTCTATATTTAATGATACTTTTAGAGATGCAATAAGAGGAAATAATGATCCTTCTAAAGGATATATTAATGGAAATCAATATAATTCAACAATAAATTGGAGTATTATAGAAGGATTAAAGGGATCTGTATACACAATAACAAGTAAACCGAATGAAAGCATTAATTATATTGATGCTCATGATAATTATACTATTTGGGATCAAATCGAGAAGAGTCAAAACTACAATGTGGTAAATGGTAATTATAGAAAAAATATACCAGCAGATTCTTTTGATAGCATGTTTGTAAGACAAAATTTATTAGGTATAGGTATTTTAATGACAGCACAAGGTATACCTTTTATTCAGGAAGGATCTGAAATTTTAAGAACAAAACAAGGAGATCATAACAGCTATAAAAGTGATGATTTTATTAATGCTATAAAATGGAGTGATAAAATAAAATATATTCAGGTGTTTAATTATTATAAGGGGCTTATAGAAATAAGAAAGGAATTACCATTCTTTAAAATAGGTGATTCTGAAATAATTAAAAAAAATATCAATTTTAAATTTGCAAATAATGATGAAACTAGTGGAGTGATAATTTCACATATAGATTTAGGTAAATTAGGACAATGTTTAGTAATATATAATGGAACAAGTATAGATAGTTATGATGTAAATAATGATGCTCCTAAATCAACGCTAGGATATTGGACTGTTTTAGCAGATGATAAAAATGCATATAAAAATGGTTTATATACCGTTGCCAATAATTGTATTCCTAAATTAAGGTCATTTTCATTTATGATTTTATGTAGCGGGATTAATAGAATATGAGAATTTGTATAAAAATTCTAGTATATTTAGTTCTATAAAAAATTAGTAGAGCTAAGTTTACTGGAATTTTTTACTTTGATAGTAGTTTTTTAAGCTGAATAAATAGTATTAAATAAACAGAAAATATAAATACATAGATTAGAAAGGGTGTATGCTATGGATAATAATACGAAACCGATTTTGGTTGTTAGCAAATGTTTAGGCTTTGATAAGTGTAGATATGATGGAAGTATGATAGAAAATGAATTTATAGAAAAACTAAAAAAGTATGTTGAAATAATTCCGTTTTGTCCAGAGGTTCAGTGTGGTTTAAGCATTCCAAGAGATACGCTCAGAATAGTTGAATTAGATGAAAAAAAAGAATTAATACAACTTAAAACTGAAAGAAATTTAACTAATGAAATAATAAATAGCTCTGAAAAGTTTTTAAGTGATTTAAAAGAAATAGATGGATTTATATTAAAATGTAAATCACCTTCATGCGGAGTAAAAGATGCTAAAATTTATTCTAGCATTGAAAAAGGTAGTGCAGTAAAAAAAGGAAAAGGATTTTTTTCTGAAAAGGTAATTGAACATTTCCCATATTTACCCTTAGAAGATGAGGGAAGATTAAATAATTTTAAAATAAGAGAACATTTTTTATCAAGAATTTTTATATTAGCGGATTTTAGAAAAGCAAAGCTCACACTAAATTTTGATGAACTAAGGAAATTCCATATAAAAAATACAATGTTATTTATAGCGTATAATCATAAATATTCTAAGATATTAGATTCTTTAATTTTTAATGAACCCGATAATTTAGAAACTGTTTTTAAAGAATATGAATTTAATTTACATAGATTGCTACAAAGGGCACCGAGATATACATCTAATATAAATGTTATATTAAAGGCAGTAGAACAATTTAAAGATAAAATTACAGATGAAGAAATGCAATTTATTTGGAATACAATAGATAAATATAGAAATGGATATATTCCTTTTTCTGTTCTATTGTATTTAGTTAAGGGATATATAATAAGATTTGAATTAGATAATTTATTAAATCAAACATTTTTTATGCCTTATCCAGAAGAATTAATATTATTAAATGATTCAGAAAATATAATTAATTAAAAGTAGAGAAAATATATTCTAATGAAAATAAGTAATCCATATTTAAAGGTATCAGCTGTATGATACCTTTTTTTAAATAAATAAATAATTTCAAATGATATATCATATAGTATTCTGTGAAGTAATTTTAAGGAGAAATCATTTGAGAGCAAAAAAAGCATTAAAAACTTTTATTTTTTGGGTAAGCATGGCTATTATAGTAAACCTAGGTATTATTATGGTATTTGGAAAACAACATGCATTAGAATTTTTAAGTGGATATATAGTTGAATTAAGTTTGAGTGTAGATAATTTATTTCTTTTTTTAATGATATTTACTACATTTAATATTAAATTAAAATATCAAAAGCGTGTATTAACTTATGGAATAATAGGTGCAATAATATTAAGATTTATATTTATTTGGGTAGGGGTTGTAATTGTAAATAAATTTCATTGGATATTATATATATTTAGTTTCTTTTTATTTGCAAGTGGTTTAAAAATATTTTTTTCTTCAGAAGAGGTAACAGATTTTAAGGAAAGTCGCTTATTAAAAATATTAAGCAAAATAATACCTGTTAGCGAAGAATTACACAACGAAAAGTTTTTTGTAAAAGAAGGAAATATTATTTTAGCTACACCTTTATTTTTAATTTTAGTTTTAATTGAGAGTTCAGATATATTATTTGCATTAGATTCAATACCTGCAATATTTTCAATTACAACTAATCCATATATAGTTTATTCATCTAATATATTTGCAATTTTAGGGCTAAGAAGCTTATATTTTGTTTTAGCAAAGTTAAATACTATGTTTTACTATATAAAATATGGAGTAGGATTTATTTTAATTTTTACTGGAATTAAGTTATTTCTAGGATTCTTTAGTATTACTATATCAACATCTGTTTCTTTGCTAGTTATACTTATAATTTTATTAATTTGTGTGCTCATTTCTCTTATGAAAGAATAGTTTGATATAGTGGAAAATTTAATAAAGCATATAAAAAGCTAATATTATTTTGAACCTTAATAGAATAATATAATAGTGAAATATTACTTTATTAATATTAACAGTCTAAGAAAGGGGTAATGTCTTTGTTAGATTCTTTAGATTTATTAATTTATCTTGATGAAGTATTAACTAAAAATTTAAATTCTTTAATAATAAACGGCTACATAGAAAAACGTACATCTAAATGGATTGAGGATAGGACATTAACAGCTAGAAATCATATGGAAGAGAGAGAGCAAAATTACGGAGAAGATAGATCTATTTATGATGAACGTGATGGATACAAAGGTAAAAACAATACAGAGGTTGATACTATTACAAAGTCATTTGAAAATGATAATTCTCTTGAAGGAAGAAGATTTGTAAGAAGAGAGGAAGAATTAACGAGAATATATACAACATTTGAAATACATCAACAGCTAATAAGTGGATTAAATAATGCAAATTTAATAAAGGAAATAAGTGGTGATTTTTCTGATAATACAGATATTAAGGTTGGAGATTATGTGCAAATAAGCGGAGAAATTTCATCAGATTCAATGGTTTCATATATAGATACTTTTTCAAATATATTAAGTAGTATAGGAAGTGATAATTTAAATTCATATATAAATAGCACTCAAAGTTTAAATTCAAATTTAGGTTTGAATTATAATTCATTATTAGGACAAGTAAATTATTTAAAAGATTTATTAACTAGCAATAATAGCCAAGATATGATTGTAAATTGCGGAAATAGCAGTGTAGTTTTACCAGTAAATAATGATAATTTTTTAAGTTCCTATGGTAGCATATATGATAAGATGGAGTGTACTTGTAAAGTTATTGGGAAAGTGATAAGAGTATGTGATGAAAATCAATGCATTCATTTGTTAAGAAAAACTGGTCAAGCTCAATTTTATG
Organism: Clostridium celatum; assembly: GCF_021412605.1. Lineage (NCBI taxonomy): Bacteria > Bacillati > Bacillota > Clostridia > Eubacteriales > Clostridiaceae > Clostridium > Clostridium celatum. Next base: position 28,618 of record NZ_JAJKGM010000022.1, on the reverse strand, counting down.
AATCATTATTGAATTCATATACTCCATTAAAACAAATTTTAAATGACAAAGGAATATTTTTACCAAATGAACCCAAGTGTAAAGTTGAAGGGAAATCATTATTAGTTATACCTATAAGTTTGTTTATATAAATTTTATATTAATAAAATATTGATATAAGAAATAGGAATGATTATTAATTTATTATTGAGTTAAGAGTTAATGGAGAAACTATTTATGAAAATTTTTTATAAATTCAGCATAAGTTGAATTTATTTTTTAACTCTTAACTTAATAACAGTTAAATAGTAATTTTAATAATATATTATTTAGTTTGATCTATAATGTAATCTAATATTGTCATGTATAGATTTAAAGCTTCCTCTTCTGATAAATTTTCTAAATAATGCGTACAATCATTAAGTGTGTAAAATTTAAAATCATTTTTATATTCAAGTGCTTTGTTATAAAAATCTATGGAAGTATAGTATGGAACTATACTATCATTTAAACTATGGATAATTAATGTGTTGGGAAGGTTATAATCTACATAATTAACAGGACTATATAAATTTGATAAATTTTCAAGCTTCTCAACAGTTAAATTTTTAGTAATTTCAACAGGGCCTTCTGATAAATTAATTTTAGATAAATATGTAGGACCAAATAAATCTATTATATATTTAACTTTAGAGGGGTAAGATGATAAGCTTAAATCATCAATAAATTCACTATTATCTGAAAATGCTGCAACCATTGAAAGTTGAGCTCCAGCCGATGGAGATATAATACCTATATTATTAGTATCGAGGTTATAGACATCACTATTCTTATATACCCAACGAATAGTATCTTTTATATCTGAAATTTGTTTATCTAAAATAATATCATCCTCAATAAGCTCGTAGGAAGTACTTATTATTGTATAGCCTTCTTCTTGTAACAAATTAATAATTGGATGTATTCCAGAGGGAATAACTTTATCACCATCAGTCCAACCGTTTCCAAAAACATAAATAATAACAGGAGATGGACTATCGTTATTAACAGAACTATATATATCTAACTTTAAGTTTAAATCATCTCTAGTTTTATAGACTATATCCTTATAGGTTATATCTACGATTGGATCACTATAGAAATCACTAGATACTGTAGGGAGACTTTTATTTATTTTAATTATTTCAAATAAAAATTTAAAATAAATAGAATTATGTACTAAGATAAATAATGTTAAAAGTATTGTGCAAAATGATATTGAAAATAAAAGTTTTTTGTTCATTATAACCTCCTATAATATTTGATATTATAGAATTATAACCATATTAGTGATTATTATAATAAATTATAAAATTTATTTGTATAAAATATAGTATTAGATTTTTTTTACGAATGATGTTACAATATTTAAGAAAAATATACATATATGGAGGAATGTTTATATGAAAAAATATAAAGAAGAATTTATAGAATTTATGGTTAAGAGCAATGTGTTAAGATTTGGTGAATTTACTACTAAAAGTGGTAGACAAACACCATTCTTTATAAATACAGGTAACTATACAACAGGAGAACAACTTGAAAAACTAGGTGAGTTTTATGCTAAAACTATAAATGAACATATTGGGAATGAAGTAGATGTATTGTTCGGACCTGCATATAAAGGTATTCCTTTAACTGTGACTACAGCAATTTCAATGAATAAACTTTATAATGTTAATGTTGAATATTGTTCAAATAGAAAAGAAGTAAAGGATCATGGAGAAGGTGGAATTTTACTTGGAGCTAAGTTGAATGATGGAAGCAATGTTGTAATTGTTGAAGATGTTATGACTGCAGGAACTTCTATATATGAAACTGCACCTATATTAAAAGCACAAGGTGACGTAAATATAAAAGGATTAGTTATTTCTGTTGATAGAATGGAAAAGGGAAAAGGTGAAAAATCAGCTCAAGAAGAAATAAGAGATACATTTGGTATTACAACATACCCAATAGTTACTATGGCTGAAGTAGTTGAATATTTATATAATAGAGAAATTGATGGGAAAATTGTTATTGATGATAAGATTAAAGAAGCAATTGGAGAATACTATAAAAAATATGGTGTTTAAAATTAAATGAAATTCTAAATTTCAATTTGGTTAGTTAAATTTACACTATAGTATAATCATACGATATTAAATATATAGGAGCTTTTAAAAATAAATTTTTTAAAAGCTCCTATTATTTAATATAAGACTTTAATAGAATATGATTCATTTTCAAAGGCATTTATAATTTGTTCAATATGTTCATGTCCATTAGTTTCTACTGTAACTTCTAATTGAACATTATGAATCCTATTAATTGCTTTTAGTTGATTATGATCTAATTTGACTATATTGGCATTTTCTTTTGCTAATATTTCAGATATCTTTAAAAGTTCACCAGGTACATTTCTAAGTTCTAAACAGAAACAGAATAATCTACCTTTTGAAACTAAACCATTATTTATTAATGATGATATTGTTAGCATATCAATATTTCCACCACTTATAACACAACATATATTTTTGTTTTTGACATTTAATTTTCTAAGGGCAGCTAAAGAAACAACGCCAGAAGCTTCTGCCAATAATTTATGTTTCTCTGTTAGCAAAAGAAATGTTTCTACGATATCATTTTCAGATACAGTAATAATTTCATCAACAAGGTCTTTTATTATCTCAAAGGTTAAGTTTCCAGGTGTTTTAACAGCTATACCATCAGCAATGGTATTAACACTATCTAGTGTTGTAATAGCTTTATTAGTAATACTTTTTTTCATTGATGCAGCTCCAGCTGCTTGTACACCAATAATTTTTATATTAGGATTTATTTCTTTTGCAGCAAGACTTATACCACTTATAAGTCCACCTCCACCGATTGGACAAATTATATAGTCGAAGTTTTTAAAGTCATTAAAGATTTCTAAAGCAATAGTACCTTGTCCACATATGACGTCAATATCATCAAATGGATGTATAAAGACTTTACCAAGCTCATTTTCTATTCTTTTTGCTTCAAGAAAAGCATCATCATAACATTTACCATGTAAAACTACATTGCCACCATAATTTTTTGTAGATTCAACTTTTAAGTAAGGAGTGGTTTTAGGCATTACAATAGTAGAGTTAACTCCTATTAAAGAAGAGGCATACGCAACTCCTTGAGCATGATTACCTGCTGAAGAGCACACTACACCTCTAGATTTTTCTTCATCTGACAACAAAGAAATTTTATTTAAAGCTCCTCTAATTTTATAAGCTCCTGTTAACTGAAGATTTTCACATTTCATATAAATATTATTATTTGAATTTTCACTAAAAACATTGCTATATAATAATGGAGTTTTCACTATTATATCTTCAATATTTTTTTGGGCTATTTTAATTTTTTCTAAATACATAGAAATATCCCCCTTTTTATCTATAAATAGCAATAAATATATAATATCACAAATAAATACAATTATCGATAATTTTTAAAAGAATAAAAAGGAAGTTTTTAAATAGTTCAAGTTTTTATTGTATAAATTATTTTTAAAATATATAATTACTTTGAATATTAAGTAACGGAGTGAAATGTATGGAAGAAAGATTACAGAAATACATGGCTAGATGTGGAGTTGCATCAAGGCGTAAATGTGAAGAGATTATTTTAAATGGAGAAATAAAAGTAAATGGGATTTTAGTTACAGAAGTAGGAACTAAAATTAATCCTAGTACTGATAAAGTTTTTTATAAAGATAAAGAAATTAAAGTTGAAGAGAAAAAAGTATATATTATGCTTAATAAACCAGAAGGATATATAACTTCTGTAAAAGATGAACGTGGTAGAAAAACAGTTTTAGACATAGTTAAGGTTGAGGAGAGAATATTCCCAATAGGGAGATTAGACTACGATAGTTCAGGTTTGCTTCTTTTAACTAATGATGGAAGTGTTTATAATAATATAATTCATCCTAGAGTAATATTAAAGAAAAAATATATAGCAACATGTAGGGGGAAATTTACAGAGTCTGATATTAAGAAATTCAAAAGTGGTATAAATATAGGTGATTATATTACAGCTGAAGCTGATATAGACATAATAAGCGAAGAAAAAAGATATAGTAAAATTAAGAAAAAAGAAGAAATTATAAGTACAGTAGAAATATCAATACATGAAGGTAAAAATAGACAGATAAGAAGAATGTGTGCTTCTTTAAATCATGAAGTATTAACACTAAAGAGAGTTTCAATTGGTGAATTAAAAATTGGATATTTAAAAAAAGGTGAGTTTAGAAATTTAACTGATGACGAAATAAAATATATAAAGGGGTTATAAAATGTTTAGATATGTGTCTGATATCAGCGAGTTATCTCATGATATAATAAGTAGGTATTTAGATAAGAAAAATGTTGCAATTGATGCCACATTAGGAAATGGATATGATTGTGATTTTTTATCAAGTAATTTTAAAAAAGTATATGCATTTGATATACAAAAGGAAGCTTGTGAAAATTATAGTATAAAAAATGATAATGTTATTGTGATAAATGACTCTCATCATAAGTTTGAAGACTATATTAAAGAACAAGTAGATTGTATAATATATAATTTAGGATACTTACCAGGTGGAGAAAAAACTATTACTACAAAATCTAATACATCTTTAATTAGCATTCAAAAGGGATTAGAGTTATTAGCAAGTGGTGGTATGATGACTATTGCTATATATAGAGGTCATGATGAAGGTAAGATAGAAGAAAATTGCATTATTGGATATTTAAAAACTCTTAATAAAAAACATTATGGGGTTATGATACACGAGTATTTAAACAGAGCTAGTACAGCACCTTTATTAGTTGTTATAGAAAAGAAATAAAGAAAAATATTAAATTAAAACTTGCAAATTCAAAGAGTACATTATAATTATTTCGTTGATTAAATTATTAAATAATGCTAAAATAATTTAAGTTATTAAAAAATAGGAGAAGAAATAGACAATGGAAAGAACTATGAATGATGAATCAAGAGATTTAATGAAATTAATTCAACTTAGGTTTCCTAGGCTTAGTAAAGGTCAAAAATTAATTGCAGAATATATACTTAAAAATTATGATAAGGCTGCATTTATGACAGCAGCAAAATTAGGATTAGCTGTAGGTGTATCAGAATCTACAGTCGTTAGGTTTGCAATAGAATTAGGTTTTTCTGGATATCCTAAATTACAACGTTCATTACAGGAATTAATTAAGAATAAGCTTACAACTGTTCAAAGGTTAGAATTATCTAGTGATTATATTAGTGAAGGGTATGCGTTAAAAGGTGTTCTTAAAGCTGATATGGAAAATATAAGAGCAACTATGGAGAAAATTGATTATAATACCTTTGAAGATGTAGTTAATAATATATTTACGGCTAAAAGGATATATATAATAGGTTTAAGAAGTTCTATGGCATTAGCTGAGTTTTTAGGATTCTATTTAAATATAATATTACAAAATGTAAAAACAGTAGGTTATGGAATTTCAGATATATTTGAACAAATGATAAATGTTGGAGAAGATGATTTAGTTATAGGAATAGGATTCCCTAGGTATGCAAGCAGAACTATTGATGCTTTAGCTTTTGCACAAAATAGAGGTGCTACAGTAGTTGCAGTTACTGATAGCTTTTTATCTCCTTTAGCTACTAGAGCTGACTATTCATTAATTGCTCAAAGTAATATGGCATCATTTGTTGATTCGTTAGTTGCACCTTTGTCTGTTATTAATGCATTAATTATTGCAGTTGGAATGAGAGAAAAAGAAAATATATCTAATGTTTTTAATAACTTAGAAGAAATATGGCAAGAATATAATGTTTATTCTTATAATAATAGAAATGTAATTGATGATTAAACTAATCATATAAAGGAATTAGCATATGTTAATTCCTTTACTTATTGTTAATTATAAAATAAAAGATACTTGGAGGACTTTAAATGGCAAAAGTCATAGTTATAGGTGCTGGACCAGCCGGCATGATGGCTGCTATAACAGCTGCTAAAAAACACGATGTAATTTTATTAGACGGAAATGATAGGGTAGGAAAAAAGTTATTTATTACAGGAAAAGGTCGTTGTAATGTAACAAATTCAAAAGATATTAGTGAGTTTTTTGATTTCATCCCTGGAAATCCTCACTTTTTATATAGTGCATTGTATTCTTATACAAATGAAGATACTATAAATTTTTTTGAAAACCAAGGAATAAAATTGAAAAGTGAGCGTGGAGGAAGAGTTTTTCCTTATTCAGATAAATCTTCAGATATAATAAGGGGACTATCAACAGCACTAAAAGAATCAGGTGTGGAACTTAAGCTTAATTCAAAAGTTACTAATATAATTATGAAAGAAGATAAGATTGAATATGTTGAAATTAACAACGATAAAAAATGTGTTGGGGACTATTATATTTTAGCTACTGGGGGAGCATCTTATCCGTTGACAGGTTCAAGAGGTGAAGGTCAAAAATTTGCTAAAAAGTTAGGGCATACAGTTACTGAATTAAAGCCATCATTAATACCTATAGAAATTAATGAACCGTGGATTAAGGAAGTTATGGGCTTATCACTTAAAAACATTTCTCTTAGTATAACTAAAAATAATAAAAGTTTATATAAAAATCAAGGTGAAATGCTGTTTACTAGTTATGGAATTTCAGGTCCTCTAGTTTTAAGTGCCTCTAGATGTATAATTGATAAATCAGAATATGTAGCAGTACTAGATTTAAAACCAGCATTAAGTGAACAAGAATTAGATAAAAGGATTCAAAAAGATTTTAAAAAATATCAAAATAAAGATTTTAAAAATTCGTTAGATGAATTATTACCTCAAAAAATGATTCCAATTATTATAGAATTATCTAAAATTCCTGAAAATAAAAAAGTTAATGTCATAACTAAAGAAGAAAGAAAAAATTTAGTTTTACTTTTAAAAGGAATTAAAATGAAAGTAAAAGGATTAAGACCACTAGAAGAAGCTATTGTTACAGCTGGTGGAGTAAGCACTTTAGAGATTGATCCTTCTACGATGAAATCAAAAAAAATTAATAATTTATCATTTGCTGGGGAGATAATTGATGTTGATGCTTTTACTGGCGGATATAATGTACAAATTGCTTTATCAACTGGTTATTTAGCTGGAGATAATATATAGAAAATTAAATTTAATTTATATATAATAAAAATACATATGCTTGAAAGGTGGATAATTTAAATGAGAATAGCTGTAGCTATAGATGGGCCAGCAGGTGCTGGGAAAAGTACAATTGCAAAATTAGTGGGAAAAAAGTTTAATTTAATGTATATAAACACAGGAGCAATGTATAGAGCAGTTGCTTTAGTTGCTAAAAGAAATAATATATCTTCAAGTGATATTAATAGCTTAATGGATATTATAGATGAAATGGAAATGCATTTTGAAAATGATGATTTAATTTTAAATGGTGTTAATATCCAAGACGAAATAACAATGCCAGAAATAAGTGAGATAGTATCTGAGTATGCATCTATACCAGAAGTAAGAAAAAAATTAGTTGCACTTCAAAGGAAGATGTCAGAGAAGTATGATGTAATAATGGATGGAAGAGATATTGGAACAGTTGTTTTAAAAGATTCTAAATTCAAATTCTTTTTAACGGCAACTCCAGAAGAAAGAGCTAGAAGAAGATATTCTGAATTGAAAAATAGAGGAATAGATGTGGATTATAATAAGCTTTTAGATGATATAATAAAGAGGGATTATATAGATAGCAATAGAGAAACAGATCCATTAAGAAAGGCAGAAGATGCTAAAGAAATAGACAGTTCAAATTATAATATTACGGAAGTAACTGAAATAATTTGTAATTTAATACAAAATGATTTAAAATAGATAATATACTGAATATCATAGGAGAAAAGTAATGAGAAAAGTTACATTAGCTAAAAATGCTGGTTTTTGTTTTGGTGTTAAAAGAGCAGTAGATGAAGCTATAAAAACTCAAAGAGAGTATAATAAAAAAATATATACATTAGGACCATTAATTCATAATAACGATGTGGTAAATTACCTTGAAGATAATGATATTTATGCTATAGATATTAATGATATAGAAAATTTAAATTCTGGAGATGTAATACTAATTAGATCTCATGGAGTTTCTAAAGAGGTATTTGATCTATTAACTGATAAAGGCTTAATTGTTATTAATGCAACTTGTCCATTTGTAACAAATATACAAAAGAAAGTTAATAAATTTTCAAATGAAGGCTATAAGATAGTTATCTTAGGTGATAAAAATCATCCAGAAGTTATTGGGATAAACGGATGGTGTAATAATGAAGCAATAGTAACAAAAGATGGTAAAATTATTGAAGATTTACCTAATAAGGTGTGTGTTGTTTCTCAAACTACAGAAAAAGAAGAAAATTGGAACATTACAATTAATAATTTAAATAATAAGGTTAGCGAATTGAAGCAATTTAATACTATTTGTGCAGCTACTGAAGAAAGACAAAGCAGTGTTTTAGAATTATCAAAAACTGTAGATTTTATGATTATTGTAGGTGGAAAAAATAGTTCAAACACAACTAAACTATATGAAATAGCAAAAGAAAATTGTAAAAACACTATACATATAGAAAATGCAAAGGAGCTACCACAAAGTTTAATAGATGATTCATCAATAAATACAATAGGTGTAACAGCTGGAGCATCAACTCCAGATTGGATAATAAAGGAAGTAATTGAAGTGATGGAGGGAAAATAAAATGGAAGAACAATTAACTTTAATGAATGAAATGGATAGAAAGTTTCGTATAGGAGATGAAATAGAAGGAGAAATATTCTCTATTAAGAGTGATGAAATTGTTATTTCTTTAGTAGGATATAAAATAGATGGTATTATTCCAATAAAGGAATTAGCAGCTCAAGATAGAGTTAATGAAGTATTAAGCAACTTAAATATAGGTGATAAAATTACAGCTAAGGTAATTAAATTAAAGAATGAAGATAATTATGTTGTATTATCACGTCTAGAATATGAAAAAGAAGAAACTTTATTTAAATTAGAAGAATTATTTAAAAGTGGAGAAAACTTTGATGTTATAGTTAAAGAAGCTAAAGAAAAGGGATTAGTTGCATATTTTAATGGTGTTAGAATATTTATACCATCTTCACAAATTGATGTAAGATATGTTGAAGATAAAAATGCTTTAGTTAATACTACTTTAACTGTAAGATTAATAGATTTTTCAAGAGAAAATTTATCTAAAATTGTAGCATCTAGAAGAGTTATTTTAGAAGAAGCTAAGCTACAAAAAGAACAAGCTACATGGGATTCGTTAAATGAAGGGGATGTAGTTAAAGCAGAAGTAAAAAGATTTACTAAATTCGGAGCTTTTGCTGAAATAAATGGTGTAGATGGATTAATTCATTTATCTCAAATATCTTGGAAGCATATAAATTCATGTGATGAAATATTAAAAATTGGTGAAATTATTGATGTAAAAATAATTGGATTAGATAAAGAACAAAAGAAATTATCATTAAGTATTAAAGCTCTTACTCCAGAACCATGGAGCGTAATAGATGAAAAGTATACTGAAGGTTCTGCAGTTTTAGGTAAGGTAGTAAGAATAAATGATTTTGGTGCATTTGTTGAATTAGAACCAGGAATAGATGGGTTAGTTCATATTTCAAAGATTAGCCATGATCATATAAAGCACCCATCAGAAGTATTAACTATAGGTGAAGAGGTTAAATGTATTATATTAAGTATTGATAAAGAAAATAGAAAAATTGCACTTAGTATAAAAGATGCTCAATAAAATTTAGCGTATATTAAAAAGATTACACATATAAATATTAGTGTAATCTTTTTATATTATATAGTATTAATTATTAATGAGGTATATATGGTTTTATTAGAAAAATTATCTAATAGTAATTTTGAGAAGTTTAGAGAGTTGAGTTTAGAGAGAATTAGTGTTGAAAATTATGATAAAGACTTTTTTGAATATTATGAAAAGGAAAAATTCTTTTTTAAAATTTTTTTCAAAAAGTTTGTTAAATTATTTGTGTATAATGGTGAAATTATAGGATATATATGGTATGAAGTTCCTGTTGAAATTCCTATAAGAATATGGTCTTTATATGTTAAAGAGGAATACTTAGAATGTTTAGATGAATCTATTCTTAAATCTTTTAATAATACAATTCTTACTTATGAAACACAAGATGATAAAACTAATAACATTATGCTTAAAAATTTGGGTTTTAAGAAAGTAAATCCATCTGTATTAATGAATATTAAAGTTAACTCTTTTTCAAAACAGTATTATATAGATAAATTATTTTCTAGTATTGAAAATGATATTTCAATACTAGAAAAGTTTATATATTTCACAAATGAAAAATATGATAATTTAGTAATTACTACAGAAATAATGAAGAAAAATGAAGAAGAGCAATTACGGTGTGATATACAAAATAGTGTTTTTTTTAATGAAGATAGATCACCTCTTCAATTAGAAGATATAGAAAATGATATAAAACAAGATTATTATATCGATGATTTATCAATGTTTGTTAAGATTAATAATATTGCAATAGGATATGGGCAAGTAATTTATAATAGAGGAATGTATACTGTTGTTAACTTTGGAATCATTAATGAATTTAGAGGGTATGGTTTTGGTAAAATATTATTATGTTCATTAATAAAGGCTTGCAAAGAAATGGATATTTTAGATTTATATATTAGAGTAGAGGAAAATAATATATCTGCATTAAAATTATATAGTTGGATAGGTTTTTCACCTAAACTTATTATAAATAAATGGGAAAGAAAGTAATGTTTTTTAGAGATAAAATGGGCTAACACTTTATTTTTTGCAAAATGTTATGTTATAATACATTAAGAATTCTATTTTATGTTTACAATGGAGGAGAGAGTTATGACAAAAGTATTTGATTATAAGTCATTAGACGAATTAAAGAACCAAGGTGAAGGGAAATACTTTTATATTCATACTTATGGGTGTCAGATGAACGAAGAAGATTCTGAAAAACTTTCAGGTATGTTAAAGAGATTAGGATATACAAGAACAGAAGAAAAAACAGAGGCTGAAATAATATTATTTAATACTTGTTGTGTAAGAGAAAATGCAGAAAATAAGGTTTTTGGTAATTTAGGACAATTAAAAGCATTAAAAGCTAAAAATCCTGATTTAATAGTTGGAATATGTGGATGTATGATGCAACAAGAAGGAATGGCAGATAAGATATTAAAACAATTCCCGTATGTTAATATTATATTTGGAACACATAATGCATATAAATTCCCAGAGTATTTAAATAGAGTTAAAACAGAAGGTGTTCAAATAAAAGAGATATTTAATAAGGAAGAAGAAATTGTTGAAGGTCTTCCAGTTGATAGAAAAAGTGATGTTAAGGCTTTTGTTACTATAATGTATGGATGTAATAACTTCTGTACATACTGCATAGTTCCATATGTTAGAGGAAGAGAAAGATCAAGAAAGCCAGAAGATATTTTAAAGGAAATAAAAGAGTTAGTTGCAAATGGATATAAAGAAATAACACTTTTAGGTCAAAATGTTAATTCTTATGGAAAAGGATTAGAAAATGAAGTTTCTTTTGCTGAACTTTTAAGAATGATAAATGAAATAGATGGATTAGAAAGAGTTAGATTTATGACTTCTCATCCAAAGGATTTAAATGATGATGTAATTAAAGCTATAAAAGAATGTGGAAAACTATGTGAGCAAATACATTTACCTGTTCAAAGTGGTTCAAATAGAATACTAAAGAAAATGAATAGACATTATACAAGAGAGTATTATTTAGAACTAGTAAATAAAATAAAAAGAGAAATTCCAGATGTAGCATTAACTACAGATATCATAGTTGGGTTCCCTGGTGAAACAGAAGAAGATTTTATAGATACATTAGAATTAGTTAAAGAAGTTAAATATGATGCGGCATTTACTTTCATTTATTCAAGAAGAAATAATACGCCAGCAGATATGATGTTAGATCAAGTTAATGATGAAGATAAGCATAATAGATTTAACAGATTAGTTGAAGCTGTAAATTCTAATGTAATAGCTCAAAATAAAGCTTATGAAGGGAAAATAGTTGAAGTTCTAGTTGAAGGTACTAGTAAGAATGATGAATCTAAGTTAAGTGGTAGAACTAGAAATGGTAGATTAGTTAATTTTGCAGCTGAAGGTGTAAAAGTAGGAGATATAGTAAATGTTACAATTACCAAAGCTCAAAACTTTTCACTAATAGGTGAAGTTTGTAAGTAATATATGTGTATAGGTAAGCAACTCAGAAAAAATCTGGGTTGCTTTTAATTTATATTATTTAAATAGTAGCTATAATATAACAAAAAAAAATAAAATATGATAATATATAAATAAACAAAAATATAAAATGTATGGAGGAATTTAAATTATGGCATTGACACCGATGATGAGATACTGCTTTAATAACCCCTTATAAACACTTGTTTTATTGCAATATAACAACTCAAAAACTATAAACGGCAAAAAAACGGCAAAAATGAAATTATATATCTAAATTTTCAAAATTGCTATTAATTATATTCTTTGCATTCATTAACATGCTATCTGTAACATGAGTATAAGTATTCATAGTTTCTTTAACATCATGACCAAGTATATAGGCTGCTGTTTTAAAATCTACACCCGATGCAATTAATTTAGTTGCATATGTATGCCTAAGTTCATGTAAACACACATTGAATCCTAAACTTTTCATTCTTTTATTCAGTACAGTCTGAAAACTTCTTTTTTCTCCAAAATTAAATATTCTACCATCTTCAGCTGGTTTATTATTAACCATATAATTTCTAATTTCCTTAATTGTAATTTCAGGTACTGGGATTATTCTATTAGAGTTCCTGCTTTTAAGAGGACCAAGCCCACAAATACCATTTCCTATATCTTTAAATTGCTTATTAATATCTATACCATTATTTAATATATCATCTTTTGTTAATCCTAAAATTTCTCCTATTATAAGCCCTGCTGTAACAGCTATTAATGAAACTATGTAATATTTTTCTTTGTCATGTTTTAATTTTGAGAGAAGAGCTTTAACTTCCTCATCATCTAAAGCTCTTCTTTTTATTATTGTTTTATTCTTCTTTAGTTTAATATCATCACAAGGAGATACATTAAGTATTTTATATTTCTTAACTGCCGAATTGAATAAAATCTTAATATATCCTACTTTAGATTCAATAGTTTTTTGTGTTCTGCCTTTTCGGTATAAGTCATCTATAATATTTTGCACATCTTTAGTTTTAATAGATTTAAGAGGAAAATCCAATAATGCTTTAAAGCTATTGACAGAATACTTCATATTTGAAATTGTAGCAGCAGTTTGATACAAGTCATTATCTTGTTTATATATTTCATAAAACTCGCTGAATGTTACTTCAGAGTAATCCAGATTTAAATTCTTTGTAGATTTAATAGCTTCTTTTATAGCTTCGAGAGCTTTATCAGCTGCTCTTTTTGCTTCTTGCTTACTCTTAAATCCTTGCTTAGCTTTTTGTTTCCATTTACCAATATCGTAATCTTTATAAGATATTATGAATTGCCATCCTTTATCTTTTTTTCTGTAGGTAATATTGTGTTGTAATTCCATTTGTTAATTCCTCCTTAAGTTCCTTAATTTTAAAATATATCATCATTTTATATTTATATCTACATTGAAATACTTTTTTATATGGTAATAATGGATTTAAATTGAATATTAAAAGAATGTATGTTCTCTAAGTTGTTAAAAATAATAGTGTTCAAATAAGAACACTTTATATTTTTATATTTAGGGAATTACTATTTTAATTTTTTAAGGGTTGGTGCTCGGTGGCTCTCTAATATAGGCAAATTTTAACTTGTTTTTAGTTATTTAAATTTTAATTTTAAGTATTTTACATCAATAGAAGTACATTCTGAAATTTTTTCTAGTGAATAACCTTCAAACTTTTTTAAAATATCGTTATCTATAAGAAGTTCTGCAGCAAATTCATTAGCTTGATTTTCAAATTTATTCTGAATAAAAAATGTATTAGAGCTATTAAAATATACATTGTTCTTTGTATGCAACAAAGCATGCCCTAATTCATGAGCACAGCAAAAATACTTTTCTACATCTGAAAGCTCTTGATTTATAAAAAATACTTTTTTACGTTTAGCATATGTATAATGACCTTGTGCCTTTCCTAAAGGTACTATATATACCCAAATTCCTAATCTTTCACACAATTCAAATGGATCATTAGTCCCATGTTTTATTTTAATTTTTTTTACTACTTCTTTTATTCCCATCTTTAGTATTCCCCCACATATAACTTTTTTTGAATGCCTACTAACCCTTGCCATCTTACAGCTAAGCTCTTTTGTTCATTTTATTAGTTTATCTTTAGTATTATATATAATTATTACTAAAAGTAATACTATTAACCTATTTTTTGAATAAAGATTTAAATATATCAATCAGTGATTTTGGTTTTACTTCAAATTCTTTTTTAGTAGGACTTTTCTTCGAATATTCATTTAGTAAATCATCTAAACCCATTTTTGATGAATAAGAGTGATTATTAGTTTTATCTATTTTACTTGGTAATTTATCTAAAACTTCTAAAATTTTATCCATAGAAAAACATGGACAGTCTAAATAAGGGGTAGAGTAATCAATTATTCTATTTTTAATAGCTATTTTATCTATATGAAATAAGCCTGAGGTATCATATTGACCAAATGATGTCCATGGATTGTTACAGGAACTTATTTGCAGTCTATGACATCCAAATGGATTCTCAGTCATTTCACTAGCGCCATAACAAAAATCTGATTTACCAGAGCGGCATTTATCACCATAGCAATAATTTAATTTACCAATAATTTTTCTATCCATAATCTTACCATTTAATACAACAAAGCAAGACTTCCAATTACTAACCAATTCATATAATTTTATAAATTGAAGATATTCACTAGGTTTATCTGAATAAATAGCTTGATATAATTTTTTACCTTCAACATTATTAATTATAAACTGTGGTGCCATTTGAGCTAAGGCAACAGCTTGGGCAAAACTTTGGGATTTAGATTCGCCAAAAGATATACTTATATACCAATCAGGATAAACGATTTCTTTTGATAATGTATCCTCTACGTTAATTATATTGGGAGTATAAGATACATTTTTTTTAATAATATTATTAGAGCTTTCTGTAGCAGATTTAGATAACTTTTTTAATAATCTTTCTTTTCTTTTTGTAAATTCCTCAATAGCCATTTCTTGATCTACTTTTTCGAAGTTATTTAAGTTGTTTAAAACTAAGTCACAAACCTCTATAGCTTTTTCATATTCTTTTAGTTTTTCAAGTAGTATTGCTGGGCGTTTATAAAATGTTCTGCCGATTGGCTTATGATTGTATATAAGGTCAAAGTATATTTCTAATGCTTCTTTAAATTGACCATTTTTTTCTAAAGCATATCCTTTATCTATTAGTTTGGAATGTTCTTTCCAAATCTTTTCTTTGTATTCCATACGTTTATGTTCTTCTAAGATTTCATCTATATTCATAAATTCTCACCCTTTATTTTTATAGTATTAGTTTTGCTTATATACCTTGTTGTCAATTTAAATATAAAAAAATAAAGTCTATAAAATATTTTATTTTTTATACTTTCGAGGGGTATACTTCATTTTGTTATATACCCTTACATCACTTAAAAATTTTTCATATGCTAATCTTAAAAATTCTTTATCTTCATCATCAGCAGGATTACCACAGAATTCAACTACTTTAGCTTTATCTATATTTTCCATCATTTGTAAAGCCTCTTTTTCTATATCGAGTTTTTCTTTTTTAGTTAACATTTCTGGAGATGATGTAGTATTAGGATTTTCATCTCTACAAAGAAGATAATCAATAGATACATTAAAGTAGTCTGCAATTTGTTGAATAACCTCATTATCAGCTCCGTTTTTATTATTTTCCCATTTTGATATTGAGGATTTATCAACATGAAATATTTTAGCAGCAGCATCTTGTGTTAAATTATGTTGTTGTCTCAATCTTTTAAATCTAGATCCAAATGTACTCATTACTTTTACCTCCAACTATATTTATTATATAAAATGTTGAGTGAAAAAACATAAAAATTGAGATATGCTCAATTTTTTTTCGAAAAAGTATTGACAAGTTGAGAATAACTCATTATTATATAAATATAAGGTGAGTTTAACTCAATATGACAGGAGGTGAGAATTTGAAAACACAACTTTTAAAATCATACAGAGTTAGGGTAGGAATAACCCAAAAGGTTCTTGCTAAACTTTTACAAATTGATGTTACTACATATTCAAAAAAAGAAAATGGAGTAATTGAATTTAAAGCGAGTGAAATCTTAATATTAAAGAAAACTCTTAATTTAACACCAATAGAGATAGACGAAATTTTTTTTAACTCTAGTGTTGAGTTTAACTCAACAAATATTGAGGCTATTTAGTATAGTTTGTCCTAAATTTAAAAATATATTAATAGAGAAGGAGGAGAAGAAATGGAAAACAAAATTGAAAAGCATAGAAGAAAAGACGGTGTTCAATTATTTGTTAATAAAGAATTAGAACTTGAAGTAAGAGTAGTAGAGATTAATGGAGAAGGGTGGTTAGTTGGTAAGGATATAGCAGAGGTTTTAGGTTATTCAAATACAAGAGATGCAATAAGTCGTCATGTTGATAAGGAAGATAAGAATACCGTCGTGATTTCCGACGGAAAAGGAAATCCCAATAAAGTAGTAATTAACGAAAGTGGATTTTATTCATTAATATTAAGAAGCGATATGCCAAAAGCAAAAGAGTTTAAAAGGTGGGTAACATCAGAGGTATTACCATCTATAAGAAAAACGGGAAGTTATATGAGGGAGCTTAAAGCTCAAGAAAAAATGTTCCAACTTATGAGAAGTGAAATAAATGAAATAGTATCTATAAAGATAAAGGAAATTGAAGATAAGTGTTCTGATTATTATAGACCATCATCACTTGAAAAGAATAATATAAGTAGCTATATAAAGAAACGCTTAGGAATTACTAAGGTTAATGATGAGTATGAACTAGTGAAGCAAAGAGTTCTTTTAAAATTAGGAGCAACTAAATGGGAGGATATCTCTGTTGAGGATTTAAGGGATTCGTTGCACATAATTGATGAAAGTATAAGAGTTATTAAATTAGATAGACCTACTCAACAATTATCAATGTTTTATTAGGAGAGATTTAATGAATTGTAAAAAATGGGAAAGTTTAAAGGGAGAAATAATAACTGTTCTAAAAGAAGGAGATGTAACTATTTTTGCTGCTATTAAAATTTTAGATGAAGTAAAAAGGGAAATAGAGTCAGAGGCTTTAAGTAAAAAGTTATAACAAAAGGGGGAGTGAATATCAAAAGTTTGGAGGAATTATCAGTGATTATAAGATGTCCCAAATGTAATAAATTACTTTTTAAACTAAACTTAAAGGGTTATTTAAAATACGATATTGTGTGCCCTAGGTGTAAACTTAAAATCACATCGATATTAACTAATAAAGAATATGAAATTAAAAGCTATAAGAGATATAAATCTTAATTAAGTAGCTTTAATTAAATGAAAGGAGATTAGGTTATGAAAGCAGTATTAACTAGAGCAGAATTAGCAGAAAGATGGAATGTAGATGTAAGAACTATAGCTAACTGGGAAAATGAAAGAATAATTCAAAGAGTAGATGGATTACCATTACCTAGATATTCTATAGAGCATATTCAATCTTTAGAGGGTATAAAGGATTTACATCAGTTTTCGCCTATAGAAAGAAGAAGATTAGAGGGAGAACTAGAAAAGCTTAAAGCAGAGAATGAAAAATTAAAGGCAGTATTATCTAAGATACTTTCAGAAAGTGCAAAAATCGTAGGAATGTAACTTAACATAATTAACTACTGTAAAGGAGGTGATTAATTATGGAAGAAGAGATATTAGAAAAATCTAATGAACTTTATGATTTATTATCAAAGTTTAAAGAGAATGCAGAGAGTTCGAGTCAATACTGGAGTGTAGTAGAAACTCAAAACTCACTTGGATCATTAATGCAAAGTATAGGGGGATAATTATGAGTTTAATGTATAAGTTGTATGTTATATGGATTGGAACATTAAAGTTCGCATATATCAATGGAGCGTGTTTAGTTACAGTTATTGCAATTATGGCTATTATTACTGCATTAACAGATGATAAGGCTATATTTACAAAAATATTTAAAAAATTTATGGAGTAAAGGAGAATCTGAATGTCTAAAATTTCATTTTTAAAAGTAAATTCATTTTTAGGTGTAGATGAATTAGAGTTATCACCAGGAAAAGTTAATATTTTCAAAGGACCCATGGGAAGTGGGAAAACCTCAGTAATTGAAGCTATAGAAAAAACTTTTACAAATAAAAGCAGAAGAACTGAAGTTATTAAGCACGGAGAAGAGGAAGCAACATTATTTGTTGAACTTAATGATGGATTAGAAATTGATAGAAGATTAAGAACTGAAAAGGGTGATTATCTTAAGGTTAGAAAATCAGATGAAGGTGTACCAAGTACAGAAAAGTTTTTAAGAACATTAGTTAATGGAAATATATTCAGACCTTTAGACTGGGTAAATCTTTCAGTTAAAGAGCAAACAAAATCTTTGCTTAGTATGTTAGAGATAAATTGGAGCGAGCAGGATATCGTAAATTGGTTTGGCGACCTAGTGGACGATATCGACTACTCACAACATATACTACTTATTCTTAAGAGTATAGAACAAAAATACTATAAAATACGTGAAGAAGTCAATAGAGAAGTTAAGGAGCTAAATGCACGTATCAATGCGCTATATGAAGAATTACCAGCAGAATATGATGGAGAAGCTTGGAGAGAAGTAAAAGTTCAAGAATATTATGCAAAAGTAAGTGAAGCTCAAGAAATAAATAGATTAATTGATATGGCTAAGGGACTTCAAGAAAGTTTTAATGATAAGGTTGAAGCTATTAAGGCTAGAGGAGAAAAACAAAAAGCTAATATTACTTTAACTTATAAAGAGCATAGAGAAGATATAAATGACATTATAGCTTTATCTAATAGCAAAATTGAGAGAGCAAATAACTTTATAGATAATTCTAATAATACTTTAGAAAATGAATTAAATAAGCTAGATAATCAACTTGAATCAGAATATCAAGCATTATTACAAAAGTATTCTGTTTTAAAAGATGAAAAGAAAAGAGAATTATTAGCAGCAGTAGAAGAACAAAAAGATATTATAGCTATAAACAATAATAAAATAGCAACCAAAGAACAAGAACTTAGAAGTTTAGATGAAAAGGAAGAAGCTGAAAAGGTAGCAGTAGATGAAAAGGTAGCTAATGAGATTGAAAAAGAGGAAATCAGAATAGGTAAGGCATCATCTTACTTAAAAGAAAATACTCAAGTAGATATTGAGCCATTACAAGCTGAAGCAGATTATGTAGCAGAAATGGTTGGTTATCTAAGAGATTGGGATAGAATCATTGAAATTAGAGATGGAATATTAGCTTCTAAACAAGCTTATTCTAGCGAATTAACATCAAAAATAGAAAAGGCTAGAAATTTACCAGGAGAATTACTTAAGACTGCTAAAATGCCTATAGATGGAATTTCAGTTGATGTAGATGGAAGAGTAAGAATTAATGGTGTTTTAATAGATGGACTAAGTTCAGGTGAAAAGCTTAGATTAGCAATGAAAGTAGCTAAAGCTCAAGCAGGATTACTTAAATTAATTTGTCTAGATGGTTGGGAAAAGATTAATGAAAAGTCTCAAAATGAATTACTTGAAGAAATGACAACAGATGAATATCAATACTTTGTAACTCAAGTAACAGATACTGAAAGCAATGAAGTTGAAATCGAAAAGATAGGAGAAGTGGTTTAAATGGTTGATTTCATAGAAGATAAAGAATTATTTAAAAATGCAAAAGTAGTTTTTGATACTAGAGAGGATAGTGAAGAAAGAACTAAATGGTTATCTCTTAGATGTAATTCTATTGGTGGAAGTGAGATTGGAGCTATAGCGGGATTTAGTGCTTATGGTACAGCATTAACTATATTCAATGAAAAGTTAGGATTAGTTAAAAAGTTTAAAGGGAATATTCATACAGAGTTTGGAACTCGTATGGAGCCACTTATTAGAGATTGGATTCAAGATGATTTTAAGAAAGCTACTGATATAGTCCTTAAGACATATGAATATCCATTCACAATGGTAGATAAGGAATTTGAATATTTTTCAGCTAATATTGATGGAATTGGAATATTAGAAGAGGATTATATTTACTGGGAGAATAGAGATACTGCAGAAATTAAATTTATTCCTAAGGGTGAAATGTTTGGATTAGAAATAAAAACTGGATCAGAGTTTATGAAAAAGATGTGGGCAGGTGAAGAAGTTCCATCATCATATTATTGTCAGTGTCAATGGTATATGGGAATCACAGGATTAAAATATTTTTTAATTATTTACCTTTTAGGTAAAGAGGTTAAATGGAAGGTTATTCCTAGATGTGATGATGATATAGAAGCTTTAAGAGAGATAGGAAAAGATTTTTGGGAGAATCATATAATACCTAAAGTTCCACCTTGTCCAGTAGGAGTGAAAAAAGAAACTGATCAAATACTTGAAAATCAAATACTTGAAGATGGAGCAGAAGTTGACATAACTGATAACAAGTTAACTGAATACAACGAAGTGTCTGAAAAGATTAAAGAACTAGAGAAAGAAAAGGAAAGATTAAAGCAAGAAATATTCCTTGAAATGGGTAATAACAAAAAAGCTACTGATGGTTCATATAAGGTTACTAGATATGTTGTTACTAAAGATAAGCTAGATAATAAGTTGTTTAAGGAAAAGTATCCAGAGACTTATAAGGCAATACTTAACGGAACAACAGAATATGTAAACATGAGAATTACTAAATGTAAATAGAAAGGATTGATGTAAATGGCAAATGTAAATGGAGGATTAGTTGCAAACAAAAAAAATGAAACTAAGGAAATAACACCTCAAAAACAAATGGCTGGAATGTTAAAACAAATGCTACCTGAAATTAAAAAGGCGGTTGGAAATACAATGACACCTGAAAGATTTTCAAGAATAGCATTAAGTTTATTTAATGGAAATCCACAATTTTGGGAAGCGTCACCTACAAGTTTCTTAAGTGCATTAATGCAAAGTGCTCAATGTGGATTAGAACCAAATACAGTACTTGGTGAAGCATATGTTATACCATATAAAAATAATAAGCAAGGAATTACAGAAGTTAATTTTCAAGTTGGATATAAAGGTATCTTAAAAATGGCCTTTAATACTGGAGAATATGAAGCTATATATGCTCATGAAGTAAGAAAAGGTGATGAGTTTAGTTATGAATATGGACTTCATAAGAATTTAATTCATAAGCCTGCTGATGTACCTAGTGAAGAAATAACTCATTATTATGCAGTATATAAACTTAAAAATGGTGGATTTGATTTTGTTGTATGGTCCAAAGAAAGAGTTGAACAACATGCTAAAGAGTTTAGTAAAAACTATATGTATCAAGGAAAAGTAAATAAGAATTCAGTTTGGGCAAAGAATTTTGATAGCATGGCTAAGAAAACAGTATTAATTGATGTTCTTAAGTTTGCACCAAAGAGTGTAGAGATGGCTAAAGCATTAGATCTTGATTATAAAGCAGAGGCAAAAGAAGAAAAGGTAAGCAACTTTAATTATGTAGATGTTGATGCAGCACCTATTCATAATGATGAACCAGTAGTAGATGCAAATTATATAGTAGATGAATCTAAAGTTAATCAAGAAGATATGTTTGCAGACACACCATTTAATTAAAGCTTGGAGCTTAGGCTCCTTGCTAGATAGGAGGAAGATAAATGCCATTCAGATTAGTATACACAGAGTTTTGGCAAGATCCTAAGGTAATGGAGGAAATGACACCAGAAGATAAATATTTTTATTTATACTTATTAACTAATCCATGTACCAATATGATAGGAGTTTATAGGATAGTAAAAAAACAAATGGCTTTTGATTTAGGATATAGCATTGAATCTATAAATAGTTTAATGGATAGATTTATAAATTATCATAAATTAATTAAATATAATGAGAACACAAAGGAATTATGTATTGTCCATTATGGCAAGTACAATTTAAATCGAGGAGGCAAGCCAATGCTTGACTGTATAAAGAAAGACTTGTCCAAAATTAATGATATTAGTTTAATTGAAGAAATAGTTGTCCATATTAAACATCCAGCTATTAAGAGCTTTATAGAAGATTACTTGTCCAAATTAAATAACGATACGTCGGACGATACGTCAACGACTAGTGAACGAGAGGCGGACAAAACCATAAACCATAATCCAAAAACCATAAACCATAATCCTAAATCCAAAACAACAACTACTATAGATAATAGTAGTAGTCTTAAAGGAAATTTAGATGTATTCAAACATTTTGAAAAATGTGGATTTATGGTAACTGCAATGTTAATGGAGCAAATAGCAAGTGATATAGAAATTTATAATAAACAATGGTTAATGGATGCAGCAACTGAAGCGATGAATAGAGGGAAGATTAATAATTACAAATATGTTCTAGGAATATTACAAAACTGGACCTCAAATGGAAGGAAGGATATAAATGGGAATACCAGTAACAATAAGCAAGACCTTGGAGCAGAACTTAGAGAGCAAGGAATTGGATTGTAGACAACCTTTAGAAACTTGTCCTAACTGTGGAGAGGCACTACAGAAGGATATTGAAATACTTAATAAGATAAGACGAGTTCCTATAGTATGCAGTTGTAGAAAAGCTGAATTAGAGAAAAAGGCTATTGAAGATGAAAATAAGGAAAAGCAAATAAGACTCGATACTATATTTAAAAACTCATTAATGGATGAAAAATTTAAAAGATGTACATTTGAAACTTGGGATCATAGCAGAGGTTCGGAAAAAGTTTTTAATATTTGCATTGGATATGCTAAGAATTTTAAGAGTGCTAAAGAAGATAATTTAGGATTAATGCTTTATGGAGAGCCAGGTAATGGAAAAACTCATGCAGTATCATGTATAGCTAATTATTTAATGCTAAGAGGGATACCAACGATTTGTGTAAGTATTAATAAAATGCTTGAAAGAATAAAGGAGACATATTCTTCTTATGGTAAAGAGGGAGAAGAAACTGTACTAAAGAGCTTATCTAATGCGGATTTATTAATAATAGATGATTTGGGAACAGAACAAAAAAATGAGTGGAGTTCAGCTAAGATATATAACATTATGGATAGCAGATATAGGAATGGATTACCAACAATTATTACAACGAATATTAACCTTAAGGATTTAAAGGATATGTATCAAAAGAGGACTTATGACAGATTAATGGAGATGTGCACTCCTGTAATGAATGATGGTAAGAGCATTAGAGTTCAAAAGAGTAAAGAAAAAACTGAATTACTTAAGAAGTTGATAGGATAGTTTGAAATTATTGTGAATTAAAGGAGGGGTGTATTGTATGAATTGTTTTTCAATAAATGTATTTGTATATAATCTTAGGTTTAAAAAGTATGTTTGTGGTAACAGAGAAGATTACACAGATGAACAGATAATTGAGATTAGAGAAAAATATAAAAAAGAAATAAAAGAGAAGTTAGACGCTTTAGGTTATGTGGATTAGCATTAATTCGCAATTCAAAAAAAGGGGGATGGAAAAGTGGATAAAGATAAGATGTATTATTGCATTGATAATTTAGGATTAAATGCAAAAGAAACAATTGAAGCAAGTGAAGAACTAGATAAAGAGGTTTTAAAAGAAATACTTAAGGATCCAGTAGTTGAAAATATATATCTTAAGCAAGTAGTTAAAGCTAAAGAGTATAGAATAGCAAAGTTGGAAGAGATAATAAGGAACTTAAGAAGAAATAGAAGAGTTAATGATTTAGCAGAATTAGCAGCAATGTTAAATGAAACAGGAATGCCTGCGAAAGAAAGTGTTAAATTGTCAGTTTATATAGGGCAAGTCAAGGGAATTTAGTTATGAAGTTAAGGTTAATGATACTTGATAGGAATATAAAGACATCGGAGAGTAACGATAACGACTCATGGGAGAAGATTTCTAACAAACTTGAAGAAGAATACCTGGAGGTACAGGAAGCGATTAGAGAGGCAGATAGAGCGCATATAGCGGAAGAGATTTTTGATTTGCTTCAAGTATCTATTAGAGCATTGGTTTTATTAACTAAAGAGAAGTTTAATATAGAGCAACTTAATATGAGACATAATAAAAAACTAGTAAACAGAGGATGGAAAGAAAAAAAGATTATTAATATTTTCATTAAGGAGTGATTAGTATGTCAAGATTAGAAGAGGTTAGAAATTTAGCAGAAGGATTAGTTGAAATTCAGGTAGATTTTATTGATAAGGACAATGGTAAAAAGCAAGGATTAATATTTTACACTTTTGAGAACTTCGGTAAATGGTATGCAGATAGCTATGATACAGTTAAAGTTTTAGATGTTATTCAAAGTGAAGAATAAATCTTTGGAGGAATTTGAAATGAGAGTAGTAGAAGTAATACCTTTTAAAAACTTCAAAGAGAAAATTAAGTTAGTAAAAGAACTTAAATTAAGAAAAGGAAGAATTTCAGTATTTGAAAATTATATAGTAAGTGAATATATGGAGGGATAATAAATGAAATCAACAGGAGTTGTAAGACCAATAGATCAGTTAGGAAGAATAGTTATTCCAATAGAATTAAGAAGGAATTTAAATCTTAAAGAATTAGATCCTAAAACCGGTAAAGGGGACACGTTAGAAATATTTATTGAAGGTGAAAATATAATACTTAGCAAGTATAAACAAGGATGTATCTTTTGTAGAGAAATTAACGACTTAAAGGAATATATGGGAAATAAAATTTGCAGCAAATGTGCAAGTAATATAAGTAAATAGAATAGGGGGAGAATGGACAGTTAATGCAGCATGGTTTTAAGTGTTCATTCTCATATGAAACTCAATTTCATAAAAGGAGAGGTAGAAATGGAAAGTAAAATTGAAAAGCATAGAAGAAAAGATGTTCAATTATTTGTTAATAAAGAATTAGAACTTGAAGTAAGAGCAGTAGAGATTAATGGAGAAGGTTGGTTAGTTGGTAAGGATGTAGCAGAAGTTTTAAGATATTCAAATCCAAGTGATGCATTAAAAACTCATGTAGATGAAGAGGATAAAAAGCAAATAGCGTATCACGATTTGCAAACATTAGGCTTAAATGATTTTGGAACTAAAGGTGGATGGTTAATAAACGAAAGTGGATTTTATTCATTAATACTTAGAAGTGATATGCCAAATGCTAAAAAGTTTAAAAGATGGGTAACATCAGAGGTATTACCATCTATAAGAAAAACAGGAGCATATCAAAATAAACCAATGTCACCGATGGAATTGCTACAACTTCAATATGATGTATTAAAAGAACATGATAAAAGATTCGAAGAGGTAGATGAAAAGATTGAGGTTCTAAGTAATAGTATGACAATTGATTACGGTCAACAGGAAGTAATTAATAGAATTGCTAAGGAAAGAATGGTACAAGTTTTAGGCGGAAAAGATACTCCAGCATATAGAGAACTTAGTAAGAAAGTGTTCTCTAACCTTTGGAAGAGGTACAAGCAAGTATTCCATGTATCAAGTTATAAAGATACAGCTAAGAAAGATTATGAAGATGCAATTAAGTACATTGAGAAGTGGGAGCCTAGTAAAGAACTAGGATACATGATTACTGGTGCTAATAGTCAGATTCAATTTAATAATTAGGAGGAAATAATGGAGAGATTTAGAGTAGCATTTATAGTTCCAGGTGAACCAAAAGGTAAAGGTAGACCGAGATTTAATACAAAAACAGGTAGAACTTATACACCAGGAGATACTATTAATTATGAAAATTTAGTTAAGATGCAATATCAAGCATTAGTTGGTGACAAGTATACAGAAAAAGAAGTTGAAGCAAGAATTACATGCTACTACGGAATACCTAAAAGCATGAGTAAATCTAATAGAGAAAAGGTTTATCATGGAAAGTTAAGACCAACTAAAAAACCTGACCTAGATAACATTGCTAAGATTGTTTTAGATAGTTTAAATGGATTAGCTTATAAAGATGATAGTCAGATAGTTAAGTTACAAATAGAAAAATATTATGCAGAGAGACCTTTGGTGAAGGTTGAGTTATATGAGGTAGAACATGGAGAAGATTAAGTTAAAAGATATAGTAGGCGTAAGAGTTAGAATAGGAAAACTTAATTCATTAGGACAAGTAGTGAGTTATAGAAGAGGAATAATAGAATATGCAACAGATCATTTAATTGGTGTTAAGTATGATGAGACATGTTATAAAGAAAGTTTTAATAGAGGAGCTATTTTAGAAGAATCTAATAAAAGAGTTGAAATAAGATATGGAAGTGATTGGATTAAATTAAAAGGGGTGATATAAGTTGGGAAAAGCTTGGGAAGATATGAGCAATAAGGAAAGGGCCGAACAAACTATAAGAGATATCAAAAGGAGACAAGCTATTAGAAAGAAAGCTGCATATGATGTTAAAGCATTAAAGATTGAGAGCGTAATAAAGAGTTCAGCTAAAAGAAGAAGTGTTAAAAATAGAGGATGCAGGAGTTTGAATTAATGAATAGGAAACAAAGAAGGCAACTAGAAAGAGAACAGAGTAAAGAAGCAGCTCAATTCAATTCTCAATCTAAATGGCTAGATAATTTGCTTCCTTGGCAAAAAGCAGTTATAGATACAATGCTAAGAGAAGTAAAAGTAGATGCAGAAATAGAGTGTATTGAAGCAGTGGACAAGATATTAACAGGTGTTCTAATTGAAAGAACTGATATGAGTTGGAAGGAAACATTTGATTTCAATACAGCTTTTGGAAAGTATTATGCAGAATATAGATTTGTTACAAGTAAAATTGGGAAGGAGAAAAGATTAAAAATGTTACAAGAATTAGAAAAAGAAGTTATATCAAAGGTGGAAAGTTTAATTATTGAAGGAAAGAGTAGAGGACAGATAGTTAAAAATTTGATGTCTGATTACAAAGAAAAAGTAGGGTTAACAACACCAGAAGCTAACAATGTTTATAAGAGAACTTATGAAAAATACAAGTTATATATTAAGGAGATTGAAACAGAGGTTATAAAAAGCATTATAGGGCATTTAGAAAACAATCAAAAATCAGAAGGAATTATAAATTTAATCAAAATTGAATATCCCAAAATATCTGAAAATGATATAAGGGGTATGTATATAATTGCTAAAGAAGAATTTATGAAACCTAAGTATGAGGATTATTCAAACGTTCCTTATGTTGGCAATGATAATGTTAAAAAACAGGGGCGTAAAGCAAAGAAAGATACAAGTGAAATAGTTAGTAATAAGAGTGAGGAAAAAGCCGATAATGAGGCTATAAACGTTGAATACAACGATATAAAAGAAGAGGTTAAAGAGGAAAAGAAAGATATGGGTAATTTAAAGGTTGTTAAAGAAATTGTAAAAGTAGTTAGTAGAGAATTAGAAGGAGAATTTGGAAAATATATTGCAGATGAAAATGGAGTTACAAGAGAAGGTTTGAATTTTAAGGATTTAGCAGCAGTAGAGGAATATAAAAAACGAGAAATTGAAAGATTTGAAAGAGAAATAGCTGAATTAGAAGCAGTCTTTACTTTCAGGGAAAATTAATATGGATATAGCAGAGAAGTTAGAATTGTTGGAGAAGTCTAAGAAAACTTTAGACTCTCTAACTATAGAGTTAAGGAAGCGTGGATATGCATTAGCAGTAGCTGAAAGAGATTATAGAAAAGCATTAGCAATAAAAGAAGTTGAGTTAAGAGGTAAAGGGAATAGTTATCCAGCTAACCTAGTGTACGACATAGCACGTGGACAGTTATCAGATTTACGTTATAAGAGAGACATAGCAGAAATAGAAGTAGATATTTGCAGAGACAGATTAAGAAATGAAAGAGCAGGAATTGAAGCACTTAGGTCAATGCTAGCTTTCGACCGAGCAAATTATTTAAATAGTTAGGAGGAAAAAGAAAATAATGAGCATTAAGGAAATAGCTATAGAAGTAGCAGAATTAGTAGAAAAGAAGAATAGAGATTATGGAAACAGTTTTGATAAAACATTAGAGGAATATGGAGATACGGCTTATTTCTTAAGAATAGAGGACAAGTTAAGTAGATTAAAGAGTTTAAGCAAGAAAGATGCTCCAGAAATTGATGAAAGCGTTGAGGACACGCTTAAGGACATTATAGGGTATACATTATTAATGATTAATAATAAAAGAAGTAAAGGCAAAGTTGTAATTTTTTAAATAACAATTTGAAATTATTGTTCATTAAATAAGGAGGAGAAAAATGAGAGAAATTAAATTTAGAGCATATGCAGTAGAAAG
>NZ_JAJKGM010000021.1:0-56175 GCF_021412605.1 Clostridium celatum | reverse complement strand
GAGGACGGATTCGAACCATCGAAACGAAACGTAACAGATTTACAGTCTGCCCCCTTTGGCCACTCGGGAACTCCCCCATTTAAACTTTATATAATTAATAACTTGTCGTCCTTTAACTTCGTGTTACCGAACTGACAAAGACTAGTATATAGTCATTATCTTGTTTTTTCAACTCCTAAATTTTATTGTTTATCGATTTTATTTTTCATTTTCTACGTTTTTCTTTTATTTACTCTTATTTAATGTGTTTTTCTTATTTTATTTTGCTTATCATAATTAAATTTAAAATATAAATGTAACTTTCTATAATAATTCATTTAATATACTTAATTTAATTAGTAACATTTTGTGTTAGTATTTCTTATTTTATTAATAAAGAAATATTTTATTCATTTAAAATTATATTCTTCATCATATAATCATATATATTAATGGAAGTATCATTCTATATATTTAACATCAACAACATTTAATTTAATTTAATTTATCAATATTACTATCACTTAAGTTTTATATACTAAGCATTACTACTTATTTCTTTAAACTATATAGTGATCAAGGGGGGAATTATTTGATAAAAAGAAAATTTAACTATAAATCTAATTTAGCATATTATGAGATTGCTGAATTTATGAGAAAATATATTAATAATGATAGTATTATAGTTTGTATTGGCACTGATAAATGTGTTGGTGATTGCCTTGGTCCTTTAGTAGGTACCTTTTTAGAAGATCATAATTTCCCATTGCCAATTTATGGAACGCTACAAAACCCTATTCACGCATTAAATTTAGATAAAAGATTAGCTGAAATAAATAAACTTCATCCTACCTCTTCAATTATTGGTATTGATGCTTGCTTGGGTGACGCAAAATCTATAGGTGAAATTCATACACGGGATTATCCTATTCACCCTGGAAAAGGTGTTGGAAAATCTCTTCCTGATGTCGGTGTTGCTTCTATAATTGGTATTATTGATTCAAGTGATAATGCTGAATTCTTTACTTCTAGAAGTATTCGACTTCACTTAGTTTTTGAAATGGCTAAAGTTATATCTCATGGCTTAATTCATGCTTATTACTTAAATACTATAATAAAATAAAGCTAGAACATTTTGTTTTCTAGCTTTTTTTATTTGTAAATATTTATTATATTTTAATCTATTAATGATATTTCACCATTTATATTTTTACTATCTAATTTTCCTATATAAGTTAATACTTGACCTGTTCCAAGAGCAACAGCTTCTATAGAATTATTAGCAATATTAACATTTATACCTGTATTGAATTCTATAAGCTTATCAAGCCCATCTAAAAGCGATCCTCCACCTGTCATTAATATTCCTCTTTCTATTATATCAGCAGATAATTCTGGTGGCGTCTTTTCTAATACTGTCTTTACACCTTCTACAATTATTGATACTGGTTCTAATAAAGCTTCTCTTAATTCTTCTGTTGCTATAATTTTTTCATCTGGTAATCCTGTAATTAAGTTTCTACCCTTTATTGATGTAGAAAGATTTCTTGATCCTTTAAATACAGATCCAACTGAAACCTTTAGATCTTCAGCTGTTTTCTCACCAATCAAAATTTTATACTTATTTCTTACATATCTAATTATAGCCTCATCAAATTTATCTCCAGCTATTTTAATGGATTCTCTAATAACTACTCCACCTAATGATATTACAGCTATATCTGTTGTTCCACCACCGATATCAACTATCATATGGCCATTAGGCTTGGTTATATCTAAACCAGCTCCAATTGCAGCCGCTAAAGGTTCTTCAATAAGATGTACTTTTTTTGCTCCTGAGTTCATTGTAGCATCTATTACAGCTCTCTTTTCTACTTCAGTAGCTTGAGAAGGAACACAAACCATAACATTAGGCGCAATAACTCTTCCTTTACCACATGCTTTTTTTATAAATTCTTTAAGCATTTTTTCTGTAACATCATAATCTGATATAACTCCATCTCTAAGTGGACGAACAGCCACTATATTTCCTGGTGTTCTTCCTATCATTTTTCTAGCCTCTTCTCCAACAGCTAAAATTTTGTTATTACTTTTATTTATAGCTACAACTGATGGCTCCTTTAATAAAATCCCTTTACCTTTAACATAAACAAGAACCGTTGCTGTACCTAAATCTATTCCAATGTCATTACTACTTCTCCAAAACCACATCTTATCCTCCTACAACATATAATAATTTCAAAATAATCAATTTTTCTACAATTTATTACTCTCTCATTATATATGTATTGGAAATATCATTCAATAGCTTTATATTTTAAATCACCTTCATTTTCCGCTTTTTCCATTTTATTTTCCATTTGATCTTTTAAGTTTTCAACCTTATATTTCATTTTAGTTGCTTTTCCACCTCTAATATGTCTCTCTGACTTATTAAGCTCTAATATTAGATGAGTTTGTTCTGCAATAGCTGGATTAATTTTAGGCAATCTCTCGGTCATATCTTTATGAATTGTACTTTTACTTACCCCAAATACTTTGGCAGTTTTCCTTATTGTAGCTTTTGAATCTATTATATATTGAGCTACCTCTAATACTCTTTCCTCTATATAGTCTTTCAATACGCTACCTCCTCATATCTTATCTATTTTATTATTAAATTAAAATATCATTATAAAAACATTTTATTAGTGTTAGGAGTTTATCCCCCTCCTAACACTAATATTAAATATTATTGAAAATTAAAATATGCTTCAGGATCTACATCATTACCATTTGCATCTTGAACTTGAAGATTTAATACATCTCCACAAATTTGAGCTGTAAATATACCTGAACTATTTCCAACTGTACCTATTTCAGTACCTTCTTCTACTGTATCTCCAACTGCAACATATACTTCATCACTTAAATTTGCATATTTTGTTTTTAATCCATTTGCGTGTGAAATAACAATATAATTTCCATCAGTTGTATTCTTTGATACTTCTTCAACCTTACCTTCTGCTGCTGCTTTTACAACAGTTCCTACAGCTGCATTTAAATCAATTCCTCTTCTAGTATTATCCTCTGTTCTACTTTCATCCTCATATGTTCTTACCATAGTTCCAAACTTTCTTGAAATAGCATCTGCATTAACATCTATAGGTAATGCAAACATAACATCTGTTGTTGATGATACATCAACATATTCATCTTCACTTTCAACTTCTGCTATTTCCCCATTTTCCTCTGTTTCATTAACTTCTGCTACTTCATCAGTAATTTCTTCTACCTCATTAGTATTTTCTGCTACTTCATTTTCTTCAGTGTTGTTTTCTTCAACTAAAGCATCATTATTTTCAACTCTCTCTGCATTTCTCTTTTGAAACTCAAAAGACTCATCTGAAGTAGCCTCTTCTGTATTCATTGTAAATTCATTATTTGATTGGCTTTGCTCCTTAGCTGTTGAATTATTTTTAATTGTAAAAGCAGCTACAGTAGCAACAATACATAAACAAATAAATAGAACTAAGTAAAAGCCCTCCCTTCTAAAAAAGTCCTTTACTTTATTATTTTTATCCATTTAAACACCTCCTTTCTTGTATTCTTGCCTTGTTATATAATTTAATTCATATATTCATTTATTTTTTTGCATCAAATTTCGCCATAAAAAAACAAAAAGACCTCTATATAAATAGAGATCTTTCATAATTTATATTATTAGTTAAATGTTAAGTCATTTATTTCTACACCTGTATAGTAGTGTTTTAATATTTCTTCATAAGTACTACCATTCTTGCCCATCACATTAGCGCCCCACTGGCTCATACCAATTCCATGGCCATACCCCTTACAATTAAATATTATTTTATTTCCATCTATTGAATAATCAAAATTAGTTGAGTTTAATCCAACCAAAAATCTAAATTCACTTCCCCTTACTTTTTGATTTCCTAATTCAATCTCAATAACTCCACCAGCATCACTTCTAGATAAAACTTCTATACTGTCAGCAACATTACTTTCATTCAAACCACTATTAGGATATTTAGAGTTTATTGTTGATATTAATTCTTGTATAGCAACTTCCTTTACACTGGTAAACTTAGGTGCTATTTCTTCCCCTAAGCTATCTACTGATTTAAGATATGGTATGTCATTTCCATTAACATCTACAGAACTTTCGGTCTTTCCAGAACTAGTTGAAAAGAATTGAGGATATAAAACCAACTCATTATTATATGTTAATACCTTTCCTTTAGTCTCATCAACTGCCTCTTTTATTTTGTTCCAATATTCATCTGAATTTATCTCTCCCCATTTTTGAAAAACCTTTTCCTTTGATGAATACACTTGACAATGCGTAGAATCACAAATATCTGCACCATTTCCAATAGAGCATTTATTTATCATTTTACTAACTACATAAGTTCTACTAGCAATTGCTTGAGCTTTTAATGCCTCAACATTAAAACTTACTGGCATTTCATTTGCAATAACTCCACAGACATAGTCTTCTAAATCAACCTCTTCTATTCTATCTTCTAAAGTTATGTATATTGATACTGTATTTTTTGAATTTATAGATACTTTTGTTTCATTACTTTCCATAGTTTGAATTGCGTCATCTCCATTTGCAACTTCAATTTTCCCAGCACTTACTGAGTTATTTCCCATTATCATCATAGGTATTATAATCATAAAAATTAATATTAATATTGTTGTATATATTAATGGATTAAACTTATTTATATATTTATTATTTTTTTTCATAGCCCCTCCTAAGACATTTATACATCTATATATATGTTTTAATCTGTTAAATAATTCTAATTTTATACATATTAAAATCCATAGATAAAGACTGTATCAAAATACCATATGAAGTAATATTATTTATTAAAACTTATAAATAATATTACTTCATATTTAATTTCGATCCAGCCTTTTAACAACTCTTTATTATCTTTAAGTAAATATTTTACCTATGAACCCTATAAATATCTGCCCCTAAATTTCTAAATTTTTCTTCTATATTTGTATATCCTCTATCTATATGATAAATATCTCCTATCTCTGTTTGACCATTAGCTGCAAGCCCAGCTAAAATCATAGCTGCTCCAGCCCTTAAATCTGTAGCTTTAACTTCACATCCAGTAAGGTTACTTACTCCATCTACAATAGCTACTCTTCCATCTATCTTTATATTTGCACCTAATCTTCCTAATTCTCCAACATGCATAAATCTATTTTCAAATACTGTTTCTGTTATTACACTAACCCCTTTAGTTAATGACAATAACGCCATTATTTGTGGTTGCATATCTGTTGGAAATCCTGGATATGGCATAGTTTTTATATCTACAGAATTTTTTCTTAATGTCCCATCAACAAACATTTTTTCTCCTGTTATTGTACATTGCACCCCTATTTCCTTTAATTTTTCAAGAGTAGGCATTAAATGTTCTTCATTAACACCATTAATGGTTATTTTGCTATTTGTTATTGCAGCTGCAACCATAAATGTTCCAGCTTCAATTCTATCAAATATAGGTGTGAATGGCTTAGGTCTCTTTAATTCATTAACTCCATGAATAGTTATTTTCCCATATCCAGCGCCTTCAATTTTAGCCCCCATGCTATTTAAAAATCTAGCTAAATCCCATATTTCTGGTTCTTCAGCTGCATTTTCTATTATTGTATCTCCATCTGCTAATACTGCTGCCATCATTATATTTTCTGTAGCTCCAACTGAAGGAAAATCTAAATATATTCTATTGCCTACAATTCTCTCTGTTTTAGCTTCAACATATCCATATCCTATTTCTGATTCTATTCCTAAGTTTTTAAATCCTTTTAAATGTAAGTCTATCGGTCTACTTCCTATGTTGCATCCTCCTGGCATAGATATTTTACATCTTCCAAATCTAGCTAACATTGGCCCCATAATTAAAAATGAAGCTCTCATCTTTCTTATCAATTCACTATTAGGATCTAATTCTTTTAAATTAGATGTATTTATTCTTAATTCCCCTGTTATAGGCGAAAAATCTACTTCACATTGTAATTCTCTTAATAAATTTATTAAAACTATTACGTCCTCTAACACTGGTACCTTATTTAATGTAATCTCTGTCGGATTTAAAATAGTCGCAACTATTATTGGTAATACTGAATTTTTCGCAATACTTATATCAACTTCACCATGAAGCTCTCTTCCACCTTTAACTATAATCTTTTCCATATTATCCTCCATAATTTATTGTTAGTATGTTATGAAAATTATCGGGGTTCCAATAATTAAATATGAACCTGTATCGTAATTAACCTTTCCAATATTTATCATTTCATTATCCTTCATAGTTGCCTTTATAGAGTATCCATTATTAATTTCTGCAACTTTAATTGAATCTTCATATAAATTTTCTTCTATTTTATTAAATATATCATTACTATCATTACTTATCTTACCCTTAATAAACGAAAAATATCTTTCATCTATAGTTTCACTACTCTTTATATTTTTTACTAGCTTTTCTAAATTTATTTTATTAACTGTTTTATCCGTGTTTAAAATTACAATCTCTACTTTTAATATTTCATTATCTTGTACAAATTTAACACTATAATTAATATTTTCACTATAAGCAGAAATACTGTTTTTTTCTTCTTTTACATATAAATTATCTTTAAACAACGCTTCAAGTATTCTTTGATATTCATTTACTCTTGATTCTCTTGTAGTGTATTCTACCTTAAGACCATTTTGAATAAAATCACACTCTTCCATAAAGTATTTTTCAATAATATTAAAAGAATAATTCTCAATTTCACATCTATATTCTCTTCCATTAATAGATAATAGAGAAAAGATTAAAAGAAATATATAAAAGCTTTTTTTCATATAAACTCCCCTGCCTTTCCTCTAAATTATTGTCCAACTATTCTTTTTTTATACTAAATAAATAGTATATTATAATATATTAAACATCCCCCTTAATAGTTCTCTTTACTCTAAAATTTTTATAAAACACTATTATTTGTACTAATTTCAATAAAATTTTACATACAAAAAAAGAACTAATACATTTACGTATTAGTTCTTTTTATAATATTACTTTAATTCCAATCTAGCTAAAGCTCTCGCCAGAGACCTTTTAGCTCTCTCTACATCTATATCTTTTTTTGATTTTAACCTTTCAATAGCTCTATCTCTAGATTTCTCGGCTCTCTCTATATCTATTTCTTCCTTAAAATTTAAAGAATCACAACAAAAATTCAATTCATTATTTTTTATATATATAATTCCTTGAGATGTAAAAAACTTTTTAATCTGTCCATCTTCTGTTTTATAACTACTTATTGTAGGAATTGTAGATGCAATAATAGGTACGTGATTAGCTAATATTTCAATCTTCCCATCACTTT
Source organism: Clostridium celatum (assembly GCF_021412605.1). Taxonomy (NCBI): domain Bacteria; kingdom Bacillati; phylum Bacillota; class Clostridia; order Eubacteriales; family Clostridiaceae; genus Clostridium; species Clostridium celatum. The sequence goes on along the minus strand of NZ_JAJKGM010000021.1, from coordinate 48,786 downwards.
CAGATGTTATTAGGCTTATTATATCTTCTTTTATAACTTCCCTACCTGGCGTTATAATATTTAATTTCATTGACTTTGCCATAATACTACTCCTATTTCATGCTATTTGCTTTTTCTACAACCTCTTCTATTGTACCTGCAAATAAAAATGCTGATTCTGGTAAATCATCATATTTTCCTTCTAATATTTCCTTAAATCCTCTAACAGTTTCTTTTACTGGCACATACCTTCCTTGCATACCTGTAAATTGCTCTGCAACAGTAAATGGTTGTGATAAAAATCTTTGAATTCTTCTAGCTCTTGCAACTACAGCTTTATCTTCATCTGATAATTCATCTACACCTAATATAGCTATTATATCTTGTAACTCTTTATATCTTTCAAGTATATTTTTAACTTCTGTTGCAACTTCATAATGTTCCTTACCAACTACTCTTGGATCAAGTATTCTAGATGATGATTCTAGTGGATCTACAGCTGGATAAATACCTAGCTCTGAAATAGATCTTGATAAAACTGTTGTTGCATCTAAGTGAGTAAATGTAGTTGCTGGTGCTGGGTCAGTTAAATCATCAGCAGGCACATATACAGCTTGAACTGATGTTATTGAACCATTCTTAGTAGAAGTTATCCTTTCTTGAAGAGCACCCATTTCTGTAGCAAGTGTTGGTTGATATCCAACTGCTGAAGGAATTCTTCCAAGTAGTGCAGATACTTCTGAACCTGCTTGGGTAAATCTAAATATATTATCTATAAATAATAATACATCTTGCCCTTTATCTCTAAAATATTCAGCCATAGTAAGACCTGTTAATGATACTCTCATTCTAGCACCCGGTGATTCATTCATCTGACCAAATACAAGAGCTGTTTTATTAATTACTCCTGAATCTATCATTTCATGATAAAGATCATTACCTTCTCTTGATCTTTCCCCTACTCCTGTAAATACTGAAAGTCCACCATGCTCTTTAGCAATATTATTAATTAATTCTTGGATTAAAACAGTCTTACCAACTCCAGCTCCTCCAAATAGACCTATTTTACCACCTTTTTGATATGGAGCTATAAGGTCTATAACCTTTATTCCAGTTTCAAACATCTCTGGCTCTAATGATTGCTCCTTAAAACTTGGCGCTGGTCTATGTATAGGATAACTTTCTTCAGTTTTTACTGGACCTTTATTATCAATAGGAGTACCTAATACATTAAACAATCTTCCTAATACATTCTCTCCTACTGGAACTGAGATCGGCTTTCCTGTATCTAAAGCCTTCATTCCTCTCTTTAATCCATCTGTTGATTCCATTGATATTGTTCTAACAATATCATCTCCTATATGTTGTTCAACTTCTGTAACTAATTCTCTATCTCCCATATCAATTTTAATTTCATTGTATATGTTTGGTAAACATTCTGCATCAAACTTTATATCAACTACCGGTCCAATTACTTGAACTACTTTTCCAATTTTGCTATCAGCCATACCTCTTCCTCCTTGCTACTTTTGAGCTTCAGCTCCACCAACAATTTCTGAAATTTCTTGAGTTATAATTCCCTGTCTAATTCTATTGAATTTAATACTTAATTCTTGTAATAAGTCATTTGCATTTTCTGTTGCTCCATCCATAGCTGTCATTCTTGCACTATGCTCACTTGCTTTAGCACTAAGCATGCAAGTCTTAAGTTGACTCTTTAAATACATATCCATAGAATTTTTTAAAACTTCTTCTACACTCGGTTCTATTATATATTCTGTTCCTAAATTTCTATCCTTTTTTATTGGTAGAATCTTTTCTATTAGAACTTCTTGCTTAACTGGTGATATAAACTTTGTATATACTATATTTACTTCAGAAACTTCACCTTTTTCATATAAATATATGGCATCATTATATATTTTATTTATATCTTTAGTTGCTGGTATATCAGGCAAATCTACATATTCATTAAATGTATCTACGCCATAACGTGATAAGTAAGAAATTCCTTTACTTCCTACAACTAAAACCTTAGATTCATTGCTTTCTTTTATCAATCTATTACTTAAGATTAATGCTACGTTATTGTTATATCCTGCACATAACCCTGTGTCTGAAGTTAATACAATATATAGTTTATCTCCATTATTTTCATTAAAATAAATTGATTCATAACCTTCTGGAATACTAGAAATCACTTCATTTATAACTTCTTTACACATATTTGAATATTGCTCATTAGCTATAAGTTCTTTTCTTACTTTCCTCAATTTAGAAGTGGCAACAAGCCCCATAGCTTTAGTTATTTTTCTAGTGCTTTCAACAGACTTTATTCTTCTTTTTATTTCTATAAGTCCAGCTGCTCCCACTGTATATTACCTCCTAAAGAATTGCATAGCTTATAAAGCTATGCATCTTGTAAAAACATCTTTTTAAATTCAATAATACATTTTTCAATGTTTTCTTTTAATTCTTTTGTCAATTCTTTTTCAGTAACTATTTGTTTTAAAATATCTCTATGATGAGTATCCATATACTCCAAGAACTCTTCTTCAAACTTTCTTATATCAGTTACTTTTACATCTGATAAAAAGTCATTAACAGCTGCATATAATATTACTATTTGCTTTTCAACATCCATTGGCTTATATTGATCTTGCTTTAATATCTCGACTATTCTTCTACCCTTTTCCAATCTTCTCTTTGAATCTAAGTCTAAATCAGATCCAAATTGTGAAAAGGCCGCAAGTTCTCTATATTGTGCAAGTTCTAATCTTAATGTTCCTGAAACCTGTTTCATAGCCTTAATTTGAGCATTACCTCCAACTCTTGAAACAGATATACCAGCATTAACTGCAGGTCTTTGTCCTGAATTAAACAATTCAGTTTCTAGGAATATTTGCCCATCAGTAATTGATATTACATTTGTAGGAATATATGCTGTTACATCTCCAGCTAATGTTTCTATTATTGGAAGTGCTGTTAAAGAACCTCCACCGTGCTCTTTAGAAAGCTTTGCCGCTCTTTCTAATAATCTTGAATGAATATAGAATACATCTCCTGGATATGCTTCTCTTCCTGGCGGTCTTCTAAGTAGTAATGACATAGTTCTATATGCCACTGCATGCTTAGACAAATCATCATATATTATAAGAACATCTTTGCCCTTATGCATAAAATATTCACCCATACTACAACCAGCATATGGTGCTAGATATTGTAGTGGTGCAGTTTCTGATGCAGTTCCTGCTACTACTATTGAGTAGTCTAAAGCTCCCATTTCTTCAAGTGTATTAACTATATGTGCTACTGTTGATTGTTTTTGACCAATTGCAACATATATACATATAACATTCTTACCTTTTTGATTTAATATTGTATCAACTGCAATTGCTGTTTTTCCTGTTTGTCTATCACCTATGATAAGTTCTCTTTGTCCTTTACCTATTGGAATCATGGAATCTATAGCTTTTATACCAGTTTGCATTGGTTCATTTACTGAAGATCTATCTATTATACTTGGTGCTGGTACTTCTATAGGTCTAGTCCCTGCATAATTTATAGGTCCTTTTCCATCTATTTCTTCACCTAGTGAATTAACAACTCTTCCTAAAAGTCCTTCACCTACTGGCACTTCAACTATTTTATTAGTTCTTTTAACTATATCTCCTTCTTTTATTCCTTCCTCTGAGCCTAATAAAACGCATCCAACGTTATCTTGCTCTAAGTTTAAAGCCATTCCAAATACTCCATTTGGAAATTCTAAAAGTTCACCTTGCATACAATCATCTAACCCATAAACTCTTGCTATTCCATCACCAATTTGAATTATAGTTCCTGAATCTGAAGTTTTGATTTGATTCTCATATCTTTGTATTTCTTTTTTTATGATAGATGTTATTTCTTCTGGTTTTATATTCATGCCATCACCTCTATTCCGTAGTAAGCATTAGCTTTTCTAAATCATCTAACCTTGTTTTTACAGATCCATCTAAGACATCATTTCCTATTCTTACATAAATTCCGCCTAAAATTTCAGGATCAACTATTTTTTTTAATATAATTTCTTTCTTATATTTCTTTTCAAGCTTATCTACCAACGAATTATATTCATATTCCTCTAATGGTATAGTAGTCTTTACAATTCCTTGCAATACATTTAACTTATCTAAATGTATTTTTTCCATTTCTCTTAATTTTTCTTTTAGAAATAGTATTCTATCTTTTTCTATTAGTATTAATAAAAAGGATAATAACTCTTCATCTATTTTTCCTTTAAATATATTAATAAATGTTTTCTTCTTTTGTTTTGTTCCTATTTGTGGATGTTTTATTACTTCTAAAAAATCACTATTATTGTCAATAAGACTACATATTTCTCTTAAATCGCCTAGGTATTCATCTACCTTCCCTTTTTTTTCTGCAACCTCATACAATGCAAGGGCATATCTTCGGTCTAAATATTCATACATATTTAATTACCCACCTCAGAAATAAACTCATCAATTAATTGTCTATTTTTTTCTTCATCAATATTTTTTTCAATTACCTTCTTAGATAATTCTACAGCTAAGTCTATGGCTTCCTTCTTTAATTGGAATTCCGCTTTTTCCTTTTCTCTTTCTATTTCAACTTTAGCTCTTTCAATGATTAAATTAGCTTCTGATTTTGCTTCATCAACTATTTCTTCATATATTTTTTCAGCTCTTCTCTTATGTTCTTCTGTGATTGCTTTACCTTCTTCTCTTGCTTTACTTAATAATCTCTCATTATTTATTGCAAGAGTCCTTGCTTTTTCTAACTCTTCATCAGCATTATCTAGCTTATCGACTATTTCATTTTCTCTTGCTTCAATTATTAATCTTACCTTTTCAAAAAAGAAATATTTTAATCCAAATAATAGAATTAAAAAATTTACTACTGTGGCTAACATAATACCAAGATTAAATTCCATTACTTATTCTACCCCCTTTGGAGTCATTAAAATATTATTTTACTCCTACAAATATTAATAATATTGATACTAATAATCCATAAATAGCTGTTGCTTCTGCAAATGCTGAACCTATAACTAAAGTAGTTGTTATTTTTCCTGTTGATTCTGGATTTCTAGCAACACCTTCCACAGCTTTTCCTGTAGCATTTCCTATACCAATACCAGCTCCTAAACCTACTAATACTGCAATTCCTGCTCCTAATGCTCTCATTCCTATTTCACTCATTTTAAAATCCTCCTTAATTGTGTTCAGATACTATCTTAATGTTTATCATTGTTAACATAACAAATATTACAGCTTGTATACCTCCATCAAATATATCAAAATATAAATGTAATGGTATTGGTATAACAAGCTGTGCAGCCCACGCTAACTTTTCTAAGTTCTCATAAATAAGTTCTATAATAAAAGTAGCAGCCAACATATTACCAAATAGTCTTAAAGATAATGATATTGGTAACATTATTCTTTCTAATATTGTAATAGGTAATATAAATGATACTGGTTCTAAATATCCCTTAAAATAACTTCCAATGCCATTTCTTTTAATAGCATATCCTTGTACCATTACAAATGATATTAATGCCAAAGTTAATGTAACACTGAAATTCTTTGTTGGTGGTGAAATTCCTACTAGTCCTGTTAAATTCATTACAAGAACAAATATCCCTAGAGTTCCTACAAAAGGAACAATACTAGTAAAACTTTCTCCAACGTTACTTATTACAACATTGTTTAACATTGTATAAATCCATTCAACAACTGTTTGTTTTTTACTTGGCCTTATTTCAAGTTTCCTTGTAGACCACCAAGCTAATAATAAAATTAATAAAACAATTATAAGTTGTATTATTGATTCTGGTTTTATATCAATTACTATTTTACCTAAATAAAAAGAAAATATAGCCTTTGATGATTCCATCTATCCACTTCCCTTCTGTACTTTTATAGTAGTTATTCCTAATATCACATAATGTATAATGAACCCTAATAGAAAAGCTAATAAATTTTCAATTCTATTAGAAAAAACTACTGCTATAGCAACTATAATTACTATTCTAATTAAATAGCTTAAGGGAAATAAAATTGCCTTATTTTTTTTAAGTTTGCTTAAATACATACTAGTTATAATAGCTGATACAATAAAATTTAACATTGAAACTATTAATCCAATTAATATTATTAAGCCAATATTATATTGTTTTAATAACACTAATATCAAGAACACAACAATTCCACTTATTAAATTATTGTTTGCTACAGATTTTATAATATTCTTTAGGTCTTTAGGCATTTTTTTCTCCTAATAAATAACTTATTTTGGGAGCTAGTGACTTTACGTTATTCCTATATAAAAACTAACTATATTTTATAGTTATATATTTTGTTTTATGAGCTCTTATATAGGAATACTTAGTTATCTAGTATCTTGCTATCCCCGTTAGCTGAGGTAATTATATACCTACTCAATAATTAATTAAAACTTCATTTTTCATTATTTTTTACAATTTAACCCTAAATTAAGCTATTATTAAATGTTATTGCTTAAATACTTACTCAAAAGCCTCTTTTTATCAATTTCTCTTTTTTTTGCAAGATATTTTTTTAAACTTTATTTTTTTAAAATTTTCATAATTTTCAGATTTGTTAAGCCTTTTTTTTGGCAACGTTTAATAATTCTTTTTTTTTTAGTTTTACTAAAATTTATTATTAATTTTTAAATTTTTTATATATTTTTATAGTTTTCTAAAATTTTCCTTAATCGTTGTAAAAACTTAAAATTATATTTTTTGAATAATTTCACTCTAGCTTATTCATTATTTTTTCCTTTTAATTTATTTTTTATTCTTATGATTATTATTAAATATTTTTATATAGCTCCATAATGATAAAAGGAGCTATTAAAAGCTCCTTTTATCCATTTTTCTTATATTCTCTCAACTATTAAAGCAGTTCCCATTCCTCCGCCAATGCAAAGTGTTGCTAAACCTTTCTTAGCATCTCTTTTTTCCATTTCATGAAGTAATGTAACTAATATTCTTGCTCCTGAAGCTCCTACCGGATGTCCAAGTGCTATAGCTCCACCATTAACATTAACCTTACTCATATCAAAGTTTAAATCTTTAGCCACAGCTAAGCTTTGAGCTGCGAATGCTTCATTTGCTTCTATTAAATCTAAATCTTCGACTGTTAATCCAGTTCCTTCTAAAGCTTTCTTAGTTGCATGGAATGGTCCATATCCCATGATTGATGGCTCTAATCCCTTGCTTCCATAAGAAAGTATTTTAGCCATTGGCTTTAACCCTAACTCTTCTGCTTTTTCTGCACTCATAACTACAAATGCTGCTGCACCATCATTAATTCCTGATGCATTTGCTGCAGTTACTGTTCCATTTTTTACGAATGCAGGTCTTAATTTAGCCATAGCTTCTATAGTAGCTCCGAATCTTGGGAATTCATCTGTATCAAATACTTTTGGTTCACCTTTTCTTTGTGGAATAACTACTGGAACTATTTCATCTTTAAATCTTCCTTCTTTTATAGCTCTTTCAGCTTTAATTTGTGATTGCACAGCAAATTCATCTTGCATTTCTCTAGTTAAGTTCCATTCTGTAGCTATATTTTCAGCTGTTACTCCCATATGATAATCATTAAATGCATCCCATAATGCATCCTTTATCATAGTATCAACCATTTTTCCATCGCCCATTCTTTGTCCCCATCTAGCTCCTGGAATTGCATAAGGTGCTGCAGACATATTTTCCATACCACCAGCTACAACTACATCACAATCTCCTGCTTTAATCATTTGAGCTGCTAATGCTACTGATCTTAAACCTGATCCACAAACTTTATTTATTGTCATTGCTGGAACTTCAACTGGTAGCCCTGCTTTAACAGATGCTTGTCTAGCTACATTTTGACCTTGCCCAGCTTGTATAACATTACCCATTATTACTTCTTCAACTAATTCTGGCTTTACACCAGCTCTATTTACAGCTTCTTTAATTACTAATGCTCCTAAATCTGCTGCTGGAACATCCTTAAGCGATCCTCCAAATGAACCTATAGCAGTTCTTACCGCACTAACTATTACTACATCTCTCATAAAAAAATCCTCCCTCGTTTTTAACCCTTAAATCATAATAGTGCTAATTGTTTAAATTGTTAAACAATTAACACTATTATTATACCACTTTATTTTTTCCAATATCAACTAATATTTAAAATATTTTACCTTTTTATATATTTTAAAAAATTTTTTCTATCTATGTAAATTCTCTTTGTAATTTAATAAAAAAAATACAACATTTAAATTAATTCAAATAACATTTTAATCATAAAATTGATGATGAATTTTAACTAATTGTTATTTGATTATCAATATTTTAAACATCTTTTATATTTAATGATAAATCTATTTTTTCATGAGCTGACTCTATTTGTTTCAAATTTACTCCTGCAGCCTTAAACATTCTTTTAGATGCCTTTACTGAATCTGTATTAGCATATTTATCACTCAAATATACTACTTCATTTATTCCCGATTGTATTATAGCTTTAGCACATTCATTACAAGGGAATAATGCAACATATATTCTACAATTTGATAAATCTTTTCCTTTTGCATTTAAAATAGCATTTAACTCTGCATGAACTACAAATGGATATTTTGTGTCTAATGCATCACCTTCATTTCCCCATGGAAATTCATCATCTGAACATCCCTTTGGAAGTCCATTGTATCCTATGCTCTCAATTATATTATTTTTATTCACAATACAAGCTCCAACTTGTGTATTAGGATCCTTACTTCTTTTAGCCGACAATAATGCAACTGCCATAAAATAATCATCCCAAGATAAATATTCTTTTCTTTTTGACATAAAATCATTCTCCTTATCTAATACATTTATATAAATTTTGCTTCACCCCCGATTCTACCTTATGATTTGTGGTTAAAATTCATGTATAATTAATTTTTTAATATATTCTTATAAATTTGTAAAGGAGTTAAGCTTCAATTTATGACTACTAATAATTAAATTATCTAATCTAGTTATCATTCTATTATAAAAGCGAAGACACTAGTCTTCGCTTTTACAATATTACTTAGTTCCAAAAAGTCTATCTCCAGCATCTCCAAGACCTGGTACTATATATCCTTTTTCATTTAATTTTTCATCTATAGCAGCAACATAGATATCAACATCTGGATGTTGTTCTTCTACTAATTTAATTCCTTCTGGTGAAGATATTAAGCACATTAATCTTATTTTTTTAGCTCCTCTTTGCTTTAATAATGTTATAGCATCGGCTGCTGAACCACCTGTAGCTAACATTGGATCAACAACTATAACATCTCTTTCCGCTATATCTTGAGGAAGTTTACAGAAATACTCTACTGGTTGTAGTGTTTCTTCATCTCTATATAATCCTATATGACCAACTTTAGCTGCTGGTATTAAATTTAATATTCCATCAACCATACCAAGTCCAGCTCTTAAGATTGGAACTATAGCCATCTTTTTACCAGCTAACATTTGACACTTAGTAGTACATATTGGAGTTTCAACTTCTACTTCTTCTGTTTCTAAATCTCTAGTTACTTCATATGCCATTAACATAGATACTTCTTCTACTAACTCTCTAAAGTATTTAGAACCTGTATCTTTGCTTCTTATGTATGCAAGTTTATGTGATATTAAAGGATGTTTCATTTCTGTTACTTTACTCATTGTATTATTCCTCCCAAATTAAACAAATTATATTTATTATATTCCAATTTACCTATTAATTATTAATATTTATTTAGAATATTTTTTTTCAATTTCAGTTATTTTATTTAGTCTTCTTATATGTCTATCGCCTTCAAATTCAGCCCCTAAAAAAGCTTTAACTATATCAATAGCTAATCCTTTACCAACAACTCTTTCTCCCATAGTTAAAATGTTAGCATTATTATGCTCTCTTGTTGCATGAGCACTAAATGTATCTGAGCAAAGCGCTGCTCTTATCCCCGGAACCTTGTTTGCTGCAATTCCTATTCCAATTCCAGTACCACATATTAAAATACCAAAATCAAACTCTTTAGCTACAACTGCTTCAGCCACTGGTAATGCTATGTCAGCATAATCACAAGACTCTTCTGTGTATGTACCAAAATCTTTAAATTCTATATTTTCAGATTTTAAGTAATTAGCTATCTCTTCTTTTAAATTTAATCCACCATGGTCACAACCTAATGCAATCTTCATAAAATCATCCTTCCTCTTTATTTATTTATAAAAAAAGGAGAATAGGTTCCCCCATCCTCCTTTATTATACATATATGATATCATATCCTGCAGCCTTATTTAATCTATTCATAATTGCAAGTCCAACTCCATACTCTTCAAAGCCTTGACATAAAATATAATCTACTCCTAAATCATCGCATTTTCTTAATGATTCAAATAAATTTTTTGCAATTTCGTATAAATTATTTTCGCTACCTAGTGATATAACTTCACCCTTATTAAATTTATTTAAATTTTCATCAGTTGTTAGTATCGCTACTGTATTATTTTTTTCTATATAATTTTCCATCATTTGATTAATAATTTCAATAGTTTTTTCATTTTTACCACTAATTATTTTTAAACTCGCCTTTGGGGCATAATGTCTATACTTCATACCTGGGGCTTTAGGCTTTAAATCATCACTTGGTTTGCTCATTAATGCCTTATCTATTTCTATTTCACTATTAATTTCCTTAAGCATCTCCAAAGTAATTCCGCCTGGTCTAAGTACTAATGGTGGATTTACTGTACAATCAATAATTGTAGATTCAACTCCAATATTGCTACTTTCTCCACCAATTATATAATCAACTCTTCCATTTAAATCTTCAACACATCTTTCAACTTCAGTAGGACTTGGTCTTCCAGATATATTAGCTGATGGTGCTGCTATTGGCCTTCCTGAAAGTTCTATAAGCTTAAGAGCAATTTTAGAACTAGGCATTCTTATTCCAATAGTACTAAGATTTGCACTTGTTACATTTGGTATTATATCTTTTTTTTCTAGAATAATAGTTAACGGTCCTGGCCAAAATTTATTCATTAACTCTTGTGCTATCTTTGGAACTTCTTTTACTAAATCAGATATATCCTTTGATGCTACATGAACTATTAATGGATTGTCTTGTGGCCTTCCTTTTGCAATAAATATCTTTTTTACGGCATCCTCATTAAGGGCATCAGCCCCCAATCCATAAACAGTTTCTGTTGGAAACGCTACTGTTCCCCCTTCTCTTATGACCTTTCCTGCCTCTTCGATATATTCTATATCTCTACTAATATCTTTAACTATGGCAACTTTAGTTTCCACAAAGCGTACCTTCTTTCTTAAATTTCATTTTGTCCTCTTGCTATTTTAATATTTTCAATAGCTGAATATGTATAAATTGAATTAACACAATTTCTATATATATTATCTAATAATAAATATTTTCTTAAAGCCCCTCGCTTAATAACCTGAAAATAATATACATGATTATTATCTATTTTTTTAAGTTTTTCAATTTCTTTTTCTATTTCAGGATATTTATCTAATATTACTTTAGTTAAAGGTTTAAGTTTTTTATTTTTAAATTTATTTCTAGTTATAATAATAATCTCTATATCTTCTTTACTTTTATTAGTGTGAACTACAGCAACTTTATCACAAAGTATTACGCTCTCTTTAGAAAATAATCCACTTCTAAACTTTAATTTATTATTATAAAAACTAAACTTAAGCTCATAATAATTCATTTTACTAATAATAGCCAAAAAAATTAATATCTCTATTATAGCTAAAAAAAACATTATATATAGTGATTTCATATATGATAAATAAGTTATAATAGGTAGTATTATTGCTAAAAAAAACATAAAAGCAAAAAATAATCCTTTATATTTTTTTTGTTTCTTTAATGCTTTATCTATTTTCATATTGTCACCTATTTTAAAAGCCTTACATATTTAAATGCAAGGCTTTTAAAATTACATTGAATCTGTATTTCCCATTGCTTTCATCTTTTCTGCTTGGTCAGCAGTGATTAAAGCATTAATAACTTCTTCAATATCTCCATTCATAAAACTATCTAATTTATATAATGTTAATCCAATTCTATGGTCTGTAATTCTTCCTTGTGGATAGTTGTAAGTTCTTATTCTTTCACTTCTATCCCCAGTACCAACTTGGCTCTTTCTATCTTCTGCAATTCCAGCCATTCTTTCAGCTTCTGCAGCTTCGTAAAGTCTAGCTCTTAATACTTTCATAGCTTTTTCTTTATTTTTTAACTGTGACTTTTCATCTTGACATGCAACAACTGTTCCTGTTGGAATATGTGTTATTCTAACAGCTGAATCTGTTGTATTAACGCATTGTCCTCCATTCCCTGAAGATCTGTAAACATCAATTCTTAAATCTTTATCATTTATTTCTATTTCAACATCATCAACTTCTGGTAATACCGCAACTGTAGCTGTTGATGTATGAATTCTACCAGAACTCTCTGTATCAGGAACTCTTTGAACTCTATGTACTCCACTTTCATACTTTAGCTTTGAATAAGCTCCATTACCTTTAATCATGAATACAACTTCTTTAAATCCACCAAGATCATTTTCATTTGAACTCATCATTTCAACTGACCATCTTTGAGATTCTGCATATCTTGTGTACATTCTGAAAAGATTTGCTGCAAATAGAGCTGCTTCATCACCACCAGCTCCACCTCTAATTTCAACAAATACGTTCTTATCATCATTAGGATCCTTAGGTAATAAAAGAATTTGAATTTTATTTTCTAATTCTTCTTCTTGTTCTTTAAGCATAGAAATTTCTTCAGATAACATTTCTCTCATTTCTTTATCTGATTCTTCTTCTAACATTTCTTTGTTTGCTTCTAAATCCTCAACAACCTTTTTGTATTCTCTATATGCTGTTACTATAACTTCTAAGTCAGCATGCTCCTTACATAGCTTTCTCCATTCTTTTTGGTTAGCCATTATTGAAGGATCTGATATCTTTACTGATAGTTCTTCATACTTATTTTCTGTAAATGCTAATTTATCTAATAACATAGTATCACTCCGTACTGTATTTTTTCATATTGAATTATTATATCACATCAACTAAATATTAATCAAGATACAACAATTTATTGCTATATTAACTAATTTAAATTCCCTATAACTACTCTGTCAAGTCCAGCTAAGTCTTTAATAACCCTTACATTATTATATCCCTTTTCTGTCATAAGTCCCTTAACTTCTTCTCCTTGATCATGGCCAATTTCAAATGCTAATATACCATTTTCTTTTAAAATTTTATCACTATCTTCAACTATTCTTCTATAGAAATATAATCCATCTTTCCCACCACTTAATGCAGTATGTGGCTCATAGTTCTTTACATCCTCCATTAATTCTTCTATAACTTCTTCCTTAATATATGGAGGATTAGATATTAAAATATCATATTTCTTACCATTAGCTATTGGCTCTTCTAATAAGTCACTTTTTATAAATGATGTTCTATCTCCCAATTTATGATTTCTTATATTTCTCTTTGTTACCCTTTCTGGTATTTCATAGTAATCTATTAAATCTACCTTAGTATTTTCTCTTAAAGCTGCTATAGATATACCTATAGCACCACTTCCACAACATAAATCACAAATTTCATATTCTTTATCTTCATCAATAAATTTAAGTGCTTCCTCAACTAGTATCTCTGTATCGCCTCTAGGTATTAATACACCTTCTTCTACATAGAAATCCAAGCCCATAAACTCAGTATTTTTTAATATATATTTTATTGGCATTTTATTTTTTCTCTTTTCTATTAATAAATAAAACGCTTTAGTCACAGATTTAATAACTTCCTCTTCTTTATGAGTAATTAAATAAAGCTTATCCTTTTTTAATACTTCTCCAAGTAAAAGTTGAGTGTCTAATATATATGTATCTATATTAGCCTCCTTTAACTCTTTATTTCCATATATTAAAAGTTCACCTATGGTTTTTTTATATTCTATTCCCTCAGCTGCTAATAAAGATTCTATTGCTACTTCTATTTGTGAATCATCTGGTTCTTTTGTTGTAAGTTCTTGTAACTTCAATCCTGGATATGCAATTATTTTTCCCAAAGCACTTTCCGTCCTTCCAAGCCATTTTATTAATTCATAAGTAATTCCTGCAACTAGTGGTGTTAACACTATTCTTAATATAAGCCTTTGCCAGAAACTACCCCATCCTGTTAATGTAAATATAATAACACTAACGAGCATAGTTAAAAACAAGAAATTAGTTCCACATCTCGGATGTAATCTTCCAAACTTTTTAACATTTTCTACTGTTAGTTTTTCCTCTGCTTCATAACAAAAAATTGTTTTATGCTCTGCCCCATGATACTGAAAAACTCTATAAATATCATCTAACTTACTAATTAAAAACATATAAGAAATTAATATAACTATTCTAATAATAGCTTCAATTAAATTTAATAAAATTGGTGAAATCCCAGTATTTTTAAACACTGATGCAATAGCTGTAGGAATTCCCAAAAATATACCAGCTGCCATTAAAAGAGAAATCATCATAGTTATTGTAACTAATAAATCATTTGCACCTTTATCACCAAATTTATTTTTAAGCCATATATCAAATTTTGATTCTTCTTCATCATCTTCAAAAAAACTTGCTGAATAGTTTAAAGTTTTTATTCCAACTATTAATGAATCTATTAAAATTACAGCCCCTCTAATAATAGGTATATTTAAAACTTTAAATCTTTTTGTTATAGGCTTAACTCTATCAACTTTAACTTCAATTTTTCCACTTGGAGTTCTAACAGCAGTTGCCAATCCCTTTGAACCACGCATCATAACTCCTTCAATTATAGCTTGACCCCCAACATCGCATTTTCTCATATAATCACACTCTCTTAATTCTCATTTTTATACTTAAAATAACAATGACCACATAAAGATTCATACTCTACATTATCTACGTTATCAATAGCGACTTGTTTTCCTTCAAAAACAAATTTCCCATTAATCTTTCTTCCATTTAAAACTGCTTTTCTACCACACTTACAAATAGTCTTAAGCTCCTCTATACTATGAGCTAATAATAATAATCTTGTACTACCTTCAAATCCTTGCATTTTAAAATCTGTTCTTAACCCATAGCAAATAACTGGAATATTTAAAACTACAGCAATTTTAAATAATTCATCTATTTGATGAGATTTTAAAAATTGAACTTCATCTACTAAAATACAATCTATATTATATTTCGTTTCTTGCCATCTATTAACTTCATCATAAATATTTTGCTCATCTTCTATTAATAAATCAACTTTACGTTGTACGCCAAGTCTTGAAAGTAATTTATCTCCACCTTTTTTATCTGTAGATGGTTTTATTAAAAGAACCTTCATTCCACGTTCTTCGTAATTATAAGCAACTTGCATAAGGTTAGTTGATTTTCCAGAATTCATAGCTCCATATCTAAAATATAATTTACTCATTATTAACGCTCCTCATCTTTAAGTAATTTATCTCTTTTGATTATAACATTTTAATCTACATATTATAAGATATTATAATATGTTTTTATTTTAGCATTACCTTGACTGGCTTTTTTTAATGTGATATACTCGATATGGTCATTAGTAAATTGCTAATGAATCGTTTATTTTGAAAGAGGTGAATTAAATGAAACAAGGCATACATCCAGAATACCATCACGATGCTGTGGTTAAGTGCGCATGTGGAAATACTTTTACAACTGGTTCTGTTAAAGAAGAGTTAAAAGTTGATATATGTGCTAAATGCCACCCATTCTTCACTGGTAAGCAAAAAATCGTTGATATCGGCGGTAGAGTTGATAAGTTCAACAAGAAATTCGGTCTTAACAAATAAGATTATATTTGAATTTATGAGAAGGAATATGATTCTTTCTCATTTTTTTCTTTTAATATTAAATATTAAAAGTTTACTTAATACAACAATATAACAACAAAAAAGTTATGGTTTAATTTTAATATTTAACCATAACTTTTTTTGATTATTTTATTTATTTCTTAAAAGATTCATTTTTAGGAAATACTTCTATGAATTCTTTATTATTTTTAGTCTTAGATAACATATTAATTAGATTTTCAGTAATATTTTCTATATTTCCATCTTTATACATTACCTTTCTAATTGCAAATGCTACTTCTTTTTCTTCTTCTGTTAATAGTAAATCTTCTTTTCTTGTTCCTGATTTATAAATATCTATAGCAGGGAATATTCTTCTTTCTTGAAGCCTTCTATCTAAATGTACCTCCATATTACCAGTACCTTTAAATTCTTCAAATATCATATCATCCATTCTAGATCCTGTTTCAACTAAAGCAGTTGCAAGTATTGTTAAGCTTCCACCTTCTTCAATATTTCTTGCTGCACCAAAGAATTTCTTAGGCATTATTAAAGCGCCTGGATCTAATCCCCCTGATAATGTTCTTCCTGTTGGAGTAATCGTTAAATTATACGCTCTAGATAATCTAGTAATACTATCTAATAATATAACTACATCCTTACCTTGTTCTACCATCCTCTTAGCTCTCTCTAAAACCATTTGAGAAACCTTTGCATGGTTTTGTGGTTCTTCATCAAATGTGGAATAAATGACATCTCCTTTTATAGACCTCTTCATATCAGTAACTTCTTCTGGTCTTTCATCAATTAAAAGAACTATAAGTTTAACCTCTGGATGATTTATTGTAATATTTTGAGCAATCTTTTTTAGCAATGTAGTTTTACCTGCCTTTGGAGGTGCTACAATTACTCCTCTTTGCCCTTTTCCTATTGGACAAATTATGTCCATCAATCTAGATGATAAATCTTTTTCATTACTAGTTTCTAAATGTAGTCTTTCATTAGGATAAATTGGTGTTAAGGTTTCAAAACTCTTTCTTCCTATGGCTTTTTCCGGACTATCTCCATTTACTTTTTCAACAAATAACAGAGCTTTAAACTTTTCGCCGTCTTTTGCTTCCCTTACTTTACCTTGAACCTCATCACCAGTTCTTAAATTAAATCTTCTTATTTGAGAAGGAGATACATATATATCATTTTCTCCAGTTAAATAATTATCACATCTTAAAAATCCAAAATTATTATTTTCTTGTACTTCTAGTACTCCCTTTGCAGATCCAGACTCATTTATCATAGTCTTTAATCTTTCTTTCTTTTCTTCTCTTTCTTCTTCTGATAATGTATTTACTTCTCTTGATTGATAATTATTATAAGTAGTATTTTGTTGTTCACGAGTCTTTGGAGCTATTCTCTCAGTTAATATAACACCATTTCTTTCTATAACATTAGGAGTAGATTTACTCTCTTCTACTTTACTTGAATTAACATTTAATAATTCATCTATTAATTCACTCTTCTTTAATTTGCTTATGTTTTTTATTCCAAGTTCTTTAGCTTTATTTTTAAGGTCTGCTAAAGTCATCTCAGAGTATGCTTCTCTTGTCAAAATGACACCTCCAATAGTTTAAAATTAATTTGGGATAATTAAGCATTAAAATGTAAGATTTGATATATTGAAATGAAATTAAATCTCATTATTTGAATAATCTTTTGTATAATAAAAATATACTTTTTAAAATTAATTTTACCTAAATTTATATATAATTATGAACTAATAATTATTAAAATTCAATACTAACTTATACTATAAGCTTATCCACATTATATTTTTTTATAACAAACTATTATTTATAAAGCAAAAAAATTAAGAGTAAAAGATAGGACTTACTCATAATCGCTATCTTAAACTCTTATTTAAATCAATATCTTATTTTTTAATTTTCTAAAGCTGCTTTTATAAATCCTATAAATAATGGATGTGGATTATTCGGTCTTGATTTTAATTCTGGATGGAATTGTACTGCTACAAACCAAGGATGTTCTTTAATCTCTACAATTTCAACTAATCTTTCATCAGGACTAGTTCCCACTATACTCATTCCTGCTTCTATAATTTCTTTTCTAAATTCATTATTAAACTCATATCTATGTCTATGTCTTTCTGAAATAATTTCACTTTGATATACCTTGTAAGAGTTTGATTCTTTATTTAATTTACATGGATATGCACCCAATCTCATTGTTCCACCTAAGTCTTCAATTCCTTCTTGTTCTAACATTAGATCTATTACTGGATATTTAGTTTCTGGATCTATTTCAGAACTATTAGCCCCTTCATAGCCTAATACATTTCTTGCAAATTCTATAACTGCCGTTTGCATTCCTAAACATATTCCTAAGAAAGGTATATTGTTTTCTCTTGCATATCTTATAGCTTCTATCTTCCCTTCTACTCCTCTATCTCCAAATCCTCCTGGAACTAGAATTCCATCTATATCTTCAAATATCTTACTAGCCCCTTCCATTGTTACTTCTTCAGCATTAATCCATTTTATACTTACTTTTGAATCATTTGCTAATCCACCATGATTTAATGCTTCAACTACAGAAATATAAGCATCATGTAGTTCTACATACTTACCAACTAAAGCTATGTTTACATTTTCTTTAAGCGATTTTATTTTTTGAACCATAGATACCCATTCATTATTTTCAATATCTCTACATCCAAGTTCTAATTTTTCAATAACTAATCTATCTAAACCTTCTTTGTGTAGCATTAATGGCACTTCATATAAGTGATCTGCATCTAAATTTTGTATTACACATTTTCCTTCTAAATTACAGAAAAGACCTATCTTATTTTTTAAATCTTCACTTATTTCTTTTTCTGATCTACATACTATAATATCTGGCTGTATTCCTATACTTCTTAATTCTTTAACTGAATGTTGGGTTGGCTTAGTTTTTAATTCTCCAGACTTACCTAAGTATGGCACTAATGTTACATGAATAAAGCATACATTTTCTCTTCCAACATCATACTTTATTTGTCTTATTGCTTCTAAAAACGGTTGTGATTCTATATCTCCAACAGTTCCTCCAATCTCTGTTATAACTACATCTACATCTTGCTCTTTAGCAACACTATGAACTTTTTCTTTAATTGCATTAGTTATATGTGGTATTACTTGAACAGTTCCCCCTAAATATTCTCCTCTTCTTTCTTTTGAAATAACTGACCAATAAACTTTACCAGATGTAATATTGCTATTTTGAGTTAAATTTTCATCGATAAATCTTTCATAATGACCTAAATCTAAATCTGTCTCTGCTCCATCATCAGTTACAAAAACTTCTCCATGTTGATATGGACTCATAGTTCCTGGATCTACATTTAAATAAGGATCAAATTTTTGTATTGAAACCTTTAATCCTCTATTCTTTAATAATCTTCCTAATGATGCTGCTGTTATTCCTTTTCCTAATCCTGATACAACTCCACCTGTAACAAAAACAAACTTAGTGTTCATCGTAATTCCCCCTAAAAAAATTCAAAATTCTTATTGACACTTGACTTTTTTATTAGTATAATATAAATTACCTCACTTTATACATAAGTGTCTTTAAAATCATAATCATTATAGTAACACATTAGTTTAAATTTGACTAGTGTTTTTTATGCATTTTTAAAATTTTTCTTTATTTTTTCCTCTATCTCGAAGTAATCTTCTCTAAATTGCTTATTTATAAGAACCTTTTCCTCAGCTTTTTTTAAGTTTACTTTTATATTTTTTTCATTTATATATCTTGTCATATCTATCGTCTTATTTACATCTAAGCATCTAAAATTTTTTATTAATAATAAAAAAATTAATCTCTTTTCCCTATCCCTCAATAATAAATCTAATTCTTTAAATTCTATCCCATAATATTTACATAAATTTAAAATTATAATATTATATTTATCCATATGACACCATCACTTTTTATTTACAATTATTACCCTTAACTATCTGTTTATTCAATTTATTATTCTATAATTACATTTTTAATAAATAAAAATAAGACCATACAAAAGTATAGTCTTATTTCTAGTTTGTTAATTAACTCTAATCTTAACTTTTAATTCTGTTGTAACTCCAGCTTCACCTTGAACACCTAATATGTATTTAGAATAAATAACTCCACCATTATCATCAATATCAATATCTAATTTTTTAGTATCAACATTTAAATCCATCATTCCGTAAGGTGTATTGTATAGTGATATAGCTACTTCACCTTCTTTAAATTCCATATTAGTAGTTGTTGAACCCAATCTTTCTAATATCATAGAATCATTTTTTATATTTAAAGTAGTTGTAGTTCCTTCCATACCAGATAACTTTGACTCTTCATATATAGCCTTAAAACCATCATCTGTTTTTATAAATTTTCCTGGAGTTACAACTTCAATAGGCTCACCTGGTGTTAAGTCCGAAAAGCTTTGTACATAAATAATTGCGTCTTTTTCCATATTTCCTCCTATCTTACAGATATCATATATTTATCTAATTCTTCATCATTTATTGGACTAACTTCTATTACATTTTCAAGTTTAGTTCCGTATTGTCCATATTTAACCTTTAATACTTTCTCTTCTCTTCCTTTACTATATCTTCCCGAAATTCTTGCTGCTAATTCTATGTCTCTTTCCGTACCTTTATTTTCTAACAATACTAATGCACCTGAAAAATCTGTAGTATGGAATGAATAGTATTCAGAATTTACATATTTTTTTATGTTTTCACTTTCTTCTTTAGTTCTTGCAACTATTATTTTATTATTATCTTCAGTTCTAAAGTGTCTACCATATCTTAAAAGACTTAATTCATTTTCTTCTACTTCTTCTTTAAAATCTAATAAATCTTTTAATCTTAATGCATAGTTTGGCTCTGTTAATTTACATCCTCCAGCAGGTGATGGATATTCAGTTATACCCCACTTTTCTGCTAATTCCATTTGTGGCTTTCTGCTTCTTCCTGATATTCCTAATAATTGTTCTCTATCTACAAGCCCATTTAATTCCATTTCTGTTGGCTCAATATTTTTAGCACATAAAGGTCTTAGTATTTTATTTGCAAATCCTGATTCCTTCTTTACTATATTTAGAGCTTGTCTATTTTGTGACATAGGTCTTTGATTTAAAACTTCTCCAGTTATTATAAAATCAGCATTATATTCCTCTAATAACTTTCCCGCATAATTCATCATCATAGCATGACAATCTATACATGGATTCATATTTTTACCTCTTCCATGTTTTGGATTTTTAACTAAATCTAAATGTTCTGGTGAAAAATCCACAACAACTAATGGAATATCTACTTGTTTAGTCATTTTTATTGCGCTTTCTTCACTAAAGAAATATGATCTAAAACAAATTCCTATTACCTCTATTCCCTGCTCCTTAATTAATTTAGCTGCTAATATACTATCTAGTCCACCAGATACCATTGCTAAAGCTCTTGCCATTTTAAAGTCCTCCTATTTTCTAGTCAAATAAATTATTTACTATTTCTAATATTTTAGATTTAAACACTACATCTTTTTTTGCTTTATCTTCTTTACTTGTTATATCTTCAATATTTTCTTTCAATTCCTTTGAATCTACAGAATTCTTAGTCTCATCAATGAAACATAAAGGTGGAAACATAACACACCACCAATTTTGACCTTCACCTGTTCCTATTATAATTCTAAATGCTTCATAAGTCCCTTGTGGAAATATATAATCTCCATAAACTTTATCTGGAAAATTTTCATATGATAACATTGTGTTAACTTCATAATTATAATTATTTTCACTAATTACTTCTTTTGCAATTTCATTAACAAAATCAATGTTAGTTTCAAGAATTTCTTTTGCTTCCTCTACAGATTCAGCTTCATTTAATTTATAACTTAATTCATCAATTACTCTATCTCTAACCTTTAACTTCAAAGCTTGGTCTTCTTCCGTATCGCTATTAGCAATAACATGAAATCTAATTAGCTTGTCTTTAATTTCATCATAATCTAATTCCTCAAGTTCTAAACTTCCATCCTCTATATTATAAGATTTTAGTTCACATCCATTTAAAATACCACTAATAAAAAATACTACTAATAAAATTGATATATATTTCCTCATAATTCCAACCCCTTTCTATCCTTAAGTATTGACAATATAAAGGGGTTTATTCATTAATATTAAATTTTTTTAAATAGTTCTAGTTAAAAATACTTCTTTATAATTTTCTTTCATCTTCTCAAAGCATCTTTGGGCCTTTAACATATCATCAAAGAAGGCAAATACACTTGGACCACTTCCGCTCATCATAGAACCTATAGCTCCAAGTCTAATCATATCTTCTTTTATTTTAATTAAAACCTTATGCTTTCTTAATGTAACATTTTCTAATAAATTTTTCATATTATTTGCTACATATTCTAAATCATCATTTGCCATAGCAGTTATTAACTCTTCAGTTCTAGGATGTATTCTTGCTTTGTCCATATCAAATGACTTATATACTTCTTTTGTAGATACACCAAACCCTGGTTTAACCAAAACAATTATTTTATCTTTAAATGGTTTTAGTGAAGTTACCTCTTCCCCAATTCCTTCACAAAGTGCAGTGCCACCTTTAATACAATAAGGTATATCAGCTCCTAAACTTACTCCAAGTTCCATAAGTTCTTCATCAGAAGCATTAACATTAAATAACTTATTCATAGCAACTAAAACAGCTGCTCCATCTGTACTCCCCCCTGCAAGTCCTGCAGATACTGGAATATTTTTTGTTATATTAATATTTACGCCTTCTTTTATATCATATCTTTCCTTAAATAATAAAGCTGCTTTATATGCTAAATTTTTAATATCTGTTGGAACATAACTCTTATTACAAGTTAAGGTTATTCCGGACTCCTGCTTATTTATATCTATTTCATCATACAAATCTATATTTTGCATTATCATTCTTAATAAATGATATCCATCTGTTTCCCTTTTTCCTATTATATCTAAAGAAATATTAATTTTTGCATAAGCTTTTATTTTCATATACTCAAATCCCTTCAACGAAAGTACTTATGTGTTAATTAAAGTTCAGGGATATCCCCTGAACTTATAAGTATTATTATATATAGTATTTTATTTTTAGTAAATATGTCATTCTTGTATTCTTTAATTTGAATTAACAACATTACCTAGTTTTTCATTGTTGGATTTTTCATTTTTTAGAACTTCTATTAATCTATTAATTTTTTCAAAGAAAACTATAATTGTGTCACCAGAGTCTGATTGATTTATAGCTTCCTTTAATGCTTCCACTTCATCTAATATTACTTTAAAAGGAATATTTTTATTGTTTGATAAAATACCTTCTTTAATTAACTGTGCTACCTCTCCATTTTTTCTACCACGCTTATCTTTGTCTTCTTTTATAATTATTTTATCTAAAAACTCTGAACTTATTCTTCCAATACTTTTTGCAACATAATCACTTCTATCACCTGGCACGCCAATAACACCGATAACTTTATTATTAGCTATATTTTTAAGTGACGATAAAACACTTCTGTATCCTTCTATATTATGACCATAATCTAAAATAACATTAATTCCATTATAATCATACATATTAAATCTACCAGAGTTTTCAACAGAATTCAGCTTAAAATTCAATAACCCTATTTTAATCATGCTATAGTCTACTTTTAAACCTACTAATGCTGCACATGCTGCCATAGAATTTTCAATGTTAAACTTTAAACTCCCCTTTAAAGTTATAGGTATATCCTTAACTTTTATAACTCTATATTCTCTTCCTAAATTATTTACTACTAAATAGTTATCCTTTATATATACTGCTATTTTTCCTTCTTTTATATTTTTTATTATTAATTCATTATTCTTGTCTAAAGAATAATATATTATGTTACTTGTTATTCTATTTATTATCTTTTTACTATACTCATCATCAGCATTAATAACTACATATCCATCCTTCTTTACAGCCTCTGCAACTAGCGATTTCACTTTGCATAAATCTTCCATATCTTCAATGTTATCTACTCCTAAGTGATCTTCTGTTATATTAGTTATAACCGCTACATCAGCTAAATCATAGGCTAATCCTTTTTTTATTATTCCACCTCTAGCCGTTTCCAAAACTGCAATATCAACATCTCTATTCATTAAAACACATTTTGCACTATCTGCTCCAGTATCGTCTCTCTTATCTATACATTTTCCATTTATATAAATTCCATCCGTGCTAGTCATTCCAACGCAATATCCCATTCTACTTAATGTGCTATTTATAATTCTAGTAGTTGTAGTTTTTCCATTAGTCCCTGTTATTGAAACAACAGGAATATTTATAGGATTATTATTATACATCATATTAACTATATTTAAGCCTATATTTCTATATTTACCTTCTTTAGGGTACAAATGCATTCTAAGTCCTGGAGCTGTATTTACTTCTAAGATTACCCCATTTTCTTTTAAAGGTTTTCTAATATCTTTTGTACATATATCTACTCCACATATATCGAGTCCTATAGCTTTTGCAGCTCTTATACATAACTCTTTATTCTCTTCTGATATATCATCTGTACAATCTATTGCTATACCCCCAGTTGATAAATTAGCATTTCTTCTTAAATAAAGTACTTTTTTATCTTCTAATATTGATTCAAATAAATATCCTTCTTCATAAATGCATTCTTTAACCTCTTCATCTATTTTTATTTTTGTCAAAGGTTTCTCGTGATCTTCACCTCTAAGCTGATCTTCATTTATTTTCTCAATTAGCTCTTTTACGGTCATTTTGCCATTTCCTTTAATATATGGAGGTATTCTTTTAGATACTGCAACAACCTCATAGTTTACTACACAGACTCTATAATCCTCTCCTTCACAATATTCCTCTAAAATTAAATCTTCATATTCATTGCTCAACTTTTGATAAGCTCTAACCAACTCTTTTTCATTTTTTATTTTAAGTATTATTCCCTTCCCTTTACTTCCAAATTGTGGCTTTAAAACGACTGGATATCCTATATCTTCAGCACATTTTAACAATTGTATTACGTTAAATACCTTTTCACCGTATGCAATAGGAAGATTTTGAATTCTTAATAACTCCTTAGTTATTAATTTATCACAAGATATATCAGCTGATACACAACTTGTATTATTAGATATAGAAGCTTCAATAATTTTTCCTTGTTTTCCATATCCTATTTGATAAAATCCACTATTGCCAATCTTTAAAACTGGCAATCCTATTTGCTTTGCAGTATTACATATTTCTAATGTACTAGGACCTATCATTTCCTTTTTTAGTATATCTTTTAATATAACTATTCTTTCTTTAAAATTTATATTATTATTTTTAATAAGTGCATTTATTATGTCTACCGCTAACCTAGCACTTTCAACGCCGACTCTATCATATTCATATTGATATACTATAATATATAAATCTCCTTTAATTTCTCTAGCTTTTCCATAAGCTACATCAATTCCAAGTATATTTTGAATAGCAAGTGTCATATGCTCACAAATATGAGCTAAATAAGTTCCTTCCTTTAGCCTTTTTACGAATCCACCTTCCTCATCTATACCGCACCTATGTGTTTTTAGCTCTGGAATCATCTCTATTAATTGTTCATTAAAATTCTTAATATCTTTACTTGGAATTTCTGAATATCCTTCTAAATTTACTACAAGCTCTATACATTTTTTATGAGAATGAATGTTTCTTCCCTCATAAACAGTACTATCTATGATTTTCATAAAAATCTATATCCTCCTCAAAAGGTACCTTTTTTAAAAGGTTAAATCTATTTCCTTCTTTTAATACATGTAATTTCACATTAAACATGCTTAAAACTTCATTGCTATATTGTTCTGATACATTACTATATATAATTGAACTTCCATCTACAAAATAAACAGCTCCAGAACCAATTACTTCTGCAACACCCTTATCACTTACTATTATTGCTGTATCTTCATCTATACCAATTCCTAATACCTCTGGATTTTGTGCTATAGCAGTAAGTAACCTTCCTATCCTTCCCCTTTGAGCAAAATGTTGATCAATTATTATATTATTTACTAACCCTAATCCTGGTGACATTTTTACTGTACATTTTCTTGGAGATTCATCATCTTCTCCTTGAACTATCATAGTGTCACTCATAACAGATGCTCCTGCTGATGTTCCTGCAATTAATCCATTTCTATCACATAATTTTTTTATTTCATCATAAATAGGAGTACCACCTAACATACTAGTTATCCTTAATTGGTCTCCTCCTGTAAAAAATAATAAATTTGATTCTGAAATTAAATTAATATTTTCCTCTTTAAATGCATCCTCTCTACTGCTTATATCCAATTGACTTATATTTTTAACTCCTAAGCCTGTGAAGACCTCATAGTAATTTTCATAACTCTTTTCTGGATATTCTGTTGCTATTGTAGCTATTAATATTTTTTCATTATCCTTATCAAGGTATTTTACTACTCTTTTTAATATTTCCTTATCTTCCTTTTTGTCTTCTGCACCGCCTATAATTATTAAATTTCCACTTATTTTTTCAGTCATAACTTCACCTCAAATCATGCATTTTCTATTTTATCCACTAACGTAAAAACTTATTCATAATATTAATTTTTACCACAATTCCTAATTTAAATATAAAAAAGGGTTGTGCAATATGCACAACCCTATAAAATTAAGCATTATTAAAATTTACATTTTCCAGGTATTATAAGTTTTTGTCCTTGTGTTAAACTTTCTGAACTATCTAATTCATTTATTTCAGTTAATAAATCTATTGTAGTGCTATACTTTTTAGCTAAATCCCATAAGGTATCACCTTTATTTACAACGTAAATAGTTACAGATGCTTTTTTACTAACCTTTTCTTCATTATTTTCAACTATATCAACAATCCAATCTTTATTGATTTTATAGCAAACTTTAACATTTAATGATAAAGTTGCTCTAATAGCTATAGTATTTGCTTCTATAGTTGCATCTAAACTTTCTAAATGAACTTTACATATAGCACTCATATTTGGTTTAGTTCCCTTTAAATCAACTGTTGTTGAAAAAGGAATTTCTCCACTACACATATCAATCTTGCTATCGTCATCAGAGGTCTTATATAATACTGATACTTTTATATTTCCTTCAACCTTAATTCTATCTTCTTCTACATTTTTATCAGTTATTACAGGTGAACCATAAGCAAGTAATATATATCCTATCTTATCATTTTCATTTTTTAAATATAGGTTATCTTTAAGAATAATCTCTGTAGAAACTACACCTTGTGTAATACCTACTTCATAATTCTTTTTAACTAAATCTATAGCATATGATGGTGAGTACGCATCTTTTATAAATTCAACTATTTCTTTTGATAAGACCCTAATATTTCCCTTTACTACGAATTCAATATTAACTATTCTATTTTCTCCTAAATCATCTGGAGTAACTATACTATCATAGTTTACAATGTCTACATCGTTTGTTGTCATCATATCACTATTTACTCCAACTAACTCTTCTTCCTTTGATAAATATACATCATCTTGTAAAACTAATATATCATCGCAATCTTTTCCCTTATATAATACCTCTACCTTGCAATAGCATCCAAAATATATTTTTCCTTCTCCAAGCTTAACTTCCTTTTTATGAAGATTTAATGAACATTTTAAAATTTCTTCAATTTCAGGTTTATCCATCGTTACCTTTATCATAGATTTTCCCATTAATTCAACGTTCTTTTCACCCTTACATTGGTTTATCTCTTCATTTTTTTTCTTTATTTGTATATCTTCTTTTCCTTCAATATCCTTAACAAATTCAAATTCCCCTACTTTATATAATTGCCACTTAGTTTCTCTAATACCGTCAATAGCAATTTTACGTTCGTTCATAATACTAGCTTGAATATGTTCCATAACACACTCTACATCACAAAGGACTTTATGTTCTTCAGCACCTAGTTCAAGATAGTCTGTAAATTTCTCTGATAAGTCTACTGAATTAATGCTAGTAATTTTGCTTTCGTCCTCTGATAAATAGATAACAGAGTATGCTATTTGTCCTTCTATCATAACTTTATCTGCTAAAGTTTCTTTATTGGTAATAGTTGCCTTTGCTTCTACTCCTAATATCTCATGTACATCCGGATGAGAATCTCTTATTAGATATTCTCCCTTCAAAATGTTGTTAGTAGTACTTTCTCTAAGCAATTCTTCATATTGAACATTTTCTTTAATAACATCTATCTGTGACATCTTATCCCCCCTATAGTATAACTACTATAATATATATTTCTCTAAGTATATATTTATTCTAATTATTAATAAGTGTTTACTATTTTTTATCTATTGTATTCATCATTTTTTTCATCAAATTACATTTAAATACATTTATATGTCGAATTTTGGTGCATACTAATTTTTTTTTTAATTTTTTTTTAAATAAATTGTTGACTTATATGTAAATATGTCGTATTATAAAGATGGTTATTGACCATATAACCTCTCATAAATTCTCAATACCCTTTTATACCATAGTTGAAAGATGGATACCCGCCATCTTTCTTTTTTTTATTTAATTTATAATTAATTCTAGTATAAATAAAAGCTTCGATATTATATCGAAGCTTTTATTTATACTGCATAATATAACAATACAGTTTTAGTCAGTACATCTGAGTAACTATAGGTTACTGTTCTTTGAGCATCACTTTCTAATCTAACAACAAAAATACTAGGATGTACGCTTTCTATAACTCCATCATTAACTAGTATTTTTTTTCTTCCTCCGTTTGCTTTTAATGTAACTTTTTCTCCAACGTGACTCTCTATATCTTTTTTAATGGTGGCTAAGGTCTTATTCTTTTCCATATAAACACCCTCTTTCCAATTATAATTATAATACTTTTTTGAATTTTTGTCAAATAAAACCAATTATTTTATCACCTTTGGCTTGCTTTGTCAATGTAAACTTTTACTTTTTCTCTGCTATTTAATCATCTAATATTTATTATGGCATTATTATCTATTTTTTATTCTTAAATTGTAAAAGTAATAGTCTTAAATATTAGCAAAGCTATTTAATATTTCATATTATAAAATGTAATTAATGATTTTGGAGAAAAAAATGGTAATTGGTGATACTGTTGTTAGAAAATCTTATGATAAAGACATCACATTTAAAATAATTGATATAAAAGAGGATAATGGTACTATTATCTACATCTTAAAAGGTATAAGTATAAGAATTATTGCTGATTCCCCTGCAGATGACTTAGAACCTGTTGATATTTCTTTTATAGGCGAAAAAGAAAAAATTTTAAATACACGTGTTAATAATGCTATAAAAAATGCTATATCAACTAGAGCTAACAGATTACAAAAAGAAAAAATAAATTTTAGAGGTAGTAAATCATCTAAGCATCCAGCTATAAACGAATTAGCATTTGGGCGACCCGGAAAAATACTTCATATAGATGGAGATAAAGAGTATCTAGAAACTTGCCTTAAAGTATATAAACAATTATCTTTAGATGCCGTTGGTAGAGCTATATCTGAAAAAGATCAATGCACATATGTAGTTGATTTAGTTAAAGAAATTAAGCCTGATATAGTTGTTTTAACCGGTCACGATAGCGTACTTAAAGAAAGTGATGACTATTTAGACTTAAATAATTATAGAAATTCAAAATATTATATTGATGCAGTAAAGGCTTTAAGAAATTATAATTCTAGTTATGATGAACTAGTAATATTTGCTGGAGCCTGTCAATCTTGTTATGAATGTCTTTTAGATGCTGGCGCTAATTTTGCAAGTTCTCCAAATAGAGTACTAATTCATTGTTTAGATCCTGTATTTGTCTGTGAGAAAATAGCATATACAAATATAGATAGTGTATTATCTATAACTAATATTTTAGAAAATACAATAACAGGCATTAAGGGTATAGGTGGATTACAAACACGCGGAAAATACAGAGAGGGCTATCCCAAATCCCCATATCTATAATTAACAGGTAATTAGTAATTAAGACCAATAACTAAATAAAAGCCAGCTTTTATAAGCTGACTTTTTTTTATACATTATACTGTTTTTTAAATTCATCCAAGAAATTAAAATACTCAGGCTTTTCATTTATTATACTTTCTAATTTAGTATCAAATGTATTTTGCCCCCAATTAACCTCATTGTAATAATACCTGTTTGCTAATCTCCAATATCTTTGAGGAAATTGTAAAAATGCATATAAAACTCTGTATTCAGATTCATCTAAAGCAGAAACTTCGTTATAAGCTTCTATTATAGCATTTGCAAATTCTATATTCCATTTATTTCTCTTTAGAACTTTAATCATAAAATTGGATATATCAAAAGCTCTTATTTCTCTTTTGCAGTAATCAAAATCAATTATACTTACTGAATTATTATCACCTAGTATAATATTATGATAAGTATAATCATGATGGCAGAATCCTTTCTCTCTCTCAGCTATTTCACATAAGTTGTAATATTCTGACTCATTTAAAGTTTTTAATGCCTTCTTTCCCATTTCCTTATAAAATTCCATAGATTTTAAATATAATAAGTCAAAGTTACTTTTATTTCCTTTTTTCCTTATCATATCTCTCATCTTATCAAGTGATTTTATTCTTTTTTCCATTAAGCTAGGCCAACGCCCTAAATCACTTTTTAATTTTGAGTTTTCTGGTGGATCATATCCCTTTGAAGCTTCATGCATTTTTGCTAATGTAGCCGCTGCTATTTTTACTTCCTCTATGTTATGAAAATCACATTCTCTTCCATATAGCCATTCTGATAAAGTATATAAATCTTCATTAACTAATGCATACGGCTCTCCATCTATGTTCAAATAATATCTGTCCACTGCTTTAAAACCATTTTTAATTAAATGCTCTTTTGCTCCATAAACAAACAAAAGTTTTTGCGGACCATAGTTTATTTTTTTAAGACAGCGTTCTCCCTTGTTAGTTTTTAAATAATAAATGCCTTTATTTGCTTTTATAACATCTATTTTTATTTGAAACTGTCTTTCTATTTCAAATTCTCTCATCATAATCTTCACCCCCCTTATATTTATATGTACACATATTTTCTTTTATTAACATTTTTTATTTAAATTAATATAATAAATTATAACTATTTTGAAAGGATTAAATGATGAAAATTGGTATTGATGGACGAGCTGCCAAATGGTATAGGGGAACTGGCATAGGAACCTATGCTTATCAGCTAATAAATAATTTAAGCAAATTCGATGATATCAATCAGTACCTTACATTTATCCCTGAAGGTTCTGATTTAAGTTTAAAATCTAACTTCTTTATAGAATATGTTAAAGAATCTCCTAATATTAATAATAATTTTTGGGATGATGTAAAAGTTCCTAACTTTTTAAATAATAATAGTATAGAACTATATCACGTTCCTCAAAATGGAGTAGGCCTTTCCAATAATATTAATTGCCTTAAAACTATTACATTACATGATATAATTCCACTTAGACTTCCTGAAACTGTTAGCGAAAGATATTTAAAAATTTTTAATAATGAAATTCCAAAAATATTGGATAATTGTGATGGTATAATTACAGTTTCTGAATTTTCAAAAGATGATATCGCTAAAGAATTTAACTTTCCTAAAAATAAAATTTTTGTAACCCCACTTGCAGCTGAGGATATTTATAAACCTATTTGTAGGTCGTATTGCAAATCTTTTATTAAGAAAAAGTATAATATAGAAGATAACTTTATTTTATATGTTGGAGGCTATAGTCCTCGTAAAAATATTATTGGAATTATGGAAGCCTTTTCTTTATTAAATCCACATTTGCGACACAATTTAAAAGTGGTTATTACAGGTAGAAAAGGAATTTCATATGATATATATATAAATAGAGCTTCTGAATTAGGAATCTCTGATGATGTAATATTTACTGACTTTATTCCATTAGATGATTTACCAATTTTCTATAATGCTTGTGAATTTTTAGTGTATCCATCATTTTATGAAGGTTTTGGTTTGCCACCAATAGAAGCTATGGCTTGTGGAACACCTGTTATAGCCTCCAATGTAACTTCTTTACCTGAAGTATGTTGTAATTCTGCCTTACTAGTAGATCCTAATGATATAGATGAATTGTCTCTATCAATGGAAAAAGTATTATCTGATAGCTTATTAAAACTTTCAATGATTCAAAAAGGCTTATCAACTAGCTTAAAATATACGTGGAAAAATACTGCAATTAACACTATAAAGGCTTATGAATCTATAATCTCTAACTAAAAATATAAAGCAGAAACTAATCTGTATTTTATTAGTCTCTGCTTTATATTTTTTTATTTCTAAAAATTTCAGATTTTTTCTAATTTTAATAATAGTTCACTTTTAAATATATTATTTTCTATTTTATCTTTAAACCTACTTATAAATACCTCTTCATCCCATGATTTTTGCTTTAAATAATAATCTATGGTTATATCTACAAAATCTCTAGGATAATTTAATAATGCATAAAGTACCTGTATTTCTTCATCTGATATCTCATTTATACTATTATAAGTTTTTAATATATTATCCAGCATTTCTTTATCATAGGCTATATTTTTAATTACTTTTGACATAAAATTATATAAATCTATTATTTTTAAATTTATATTACAATAGTCAAAATCAATTAAATTTACAATTTCATCATTTATAATAAAATTATGATGTGCTAAATCTAAATGACATAAAACCTTACTATTATCATCCTTATATAAGTCTATATAACTACTTTTTGTTAGTAGATTTATACTTACATTTAAATCATTTTTTGCCTTTGCTACATTTTCTAAAAATAATAAATCAAACTCATTTTTATAATTAAATTTATTAACTACCCTTTCTATTTCATTAATAATACATAAATTATTTAATTGTTCATATATTAAATTTTTCCCCTTATTTTCTTCTATCTCTATAGAATCAAGCTTATCGACTATTCCAATAGATGCCCTATGAAAATTTGCTAATGCCTTAGTACACCATTCAACTTCTATAGGATTTGTAAAGTTGGCTTCTCGTCCTTCTATTAAATCTAATAATACATAACCAGTTCCTCTCCATCTAGTAATCTTTTCCCCCTGTGAATTATTGCAATATTGCAATACACACTGATCTGTTTCCCTTATAATATCTAAAGCATTGCTTATAAATTTTATTCTTTCATTGGTCGAATTGGTGCTCTTTAATATTTTTTTCCCTTTGTCTGTAAATAAAACAAATACTTTTCTTAATGGAATAATATCATAAACATTAACTCCTAACTTTTCAAAAAATTCTTCACTTAAATCATAGCTACACAATACCTTCTTATCTATATACCTAAATTTATTCATTTAATCCCTCTCTATAAAAGTTCTTTACCATCAATTTTTTTTGATAGATTTATTTGCTCTATCCATTGCTCTTCAGTGAATTTACTTTTATCATATTTTAGTTTTAATAATAACTTCATACTTTCTATGGGATAATTAGCTAATACATTAATATATCTTAAACTTTTATCATCTAAGTTCCATTTATTTAAAAAACAATTTATTATTTCTTCTGTATTTATATCAATACCCTTTTTTCTTAATCTTTTTATATAATTATAACAATCATTTTCTAATAAATTATAAGATAAATAACGTATAGTTCTTATATTAATTATATTATTAATCTTAATTAAGTTTCCCTCATCCACTCTTCCTAAGCATATCTCATAATTATTCATGCTCCTCATTATTAACTCTAAATATTCTTTATCATTTAAGCTATTTAAAGAATTTTTTGCTCTGTCTAAAACTTTATTTCCTTCCTCTATAATAAAATAATCAAAATTGCTTTTTTTATTTTTTTCATCTAATATTTCAATCATTTTTTCAATCTTTTTTATTTGTACAATAAAATTAGCTATGTCTTTTCCTATTGAGCTTTCTATTCTAGGAAGCATTGTTGTCTTTCTTCCTATTAATATTTTTTGAATTTCTACAACCAGTGATATTTGCTCATTTGTGTTAATTATATTTTTCTTTGCTTTTTCTTTTGGAAATGTACTTTCTCCGACTATAACTCTATTGTCATTTAAAAATTCCAATATGTCCATCCACTCTCCCCTTTACCTAAAATATTCATTTAAGAATTCTTCCCTATAGCCAATATCCTCAATATATTTTTTTATTCTATTTATAAAAACAGATTCTTCCCATGGTTGCATTTCCCAATAATATTGAAGTCCTATTTGCCAAAACCCCTGTGGAAATCTTATAAACTCCTTAATTAAACTTAACTCTTCATCAAATACATTATTAGTTATACAATATGCATTTAAAATTAAATTTGCCTTTTGTGTACTCCATTTTCCATCTTTCATAACTCGTATAAGTAGTGACGCTAAGTCATGAAGATGAGTATCTAAAATACAATAATCAAAATCTATTATATTTAGTTCGTTATTCTTATCTACTAAAATATTGTGATGTGCTAGATCATGATGGCAAAACCCCATCTTTAGCACTTCTTTATCCATAAGACTTATATAATGGCTTCTTTTTAAACCTTCAATAGCCTTTTGACCTCTCTCAATTTCATTATTAATATTTTCTAAATATATATGGTCAAACTCTGATTTATTGGCCTTTTGTGAGATTCTTTTTTTAAAATCTAAAATTTCATCACATCTCGTTTCAAAAACTTTTATCCATTTATACCATCCTATTCTTGGATTCATATCTCTAGTTAAATTAAACCCTGAACTTAATGTATGAAGCTCTCCTATCTTTTTTGATATTTGTATTAATTCTACTGGATTATCATAATTACTTTCTCTAGCTGGTATCCATTCAGTTAAATAAGCAAAATTTTCATTTAAATTAATATAATCACTATCATTTTTTGTTTTCAATATTTGCGGTATGCTCTTAAATCCTCTTTTTTGTAAATATTTTATTGCTGATATGATAAAAAGGAAATGTGGAAAATCGTATTTTATTATTTTTATACAATAGTCACAATCTTTTGTTTTTAACTTATACGTGTTTTTAATTTTTTCAATATCGTGTATATCTATACAATAATTGCTCTCTATGATTTCCTTTAGTCTATCTATATCCATAGCTAACTCCTAAACTTTTCTTCCATTCATTATATGAAATTACATATTTTTTTGTGTTTCTTATCACATAAATTAAAGTATTATAATATTTATAATATTATAGTGTTTTTAGGAGGCGCTAGGCTTGAATATTTCCATAGATGCTAGGGGAGTAACTCTATATAAAGGCTCTGGTATTGGAACTTATACAGAAAACTTACTTAAAGAACTTTTAAATATAGATAATGAAAATACTTATACTATTTTTTGGTGTGGAGATAATTACAAGGAATTTAAAAAAAATAATTCTAAAATAGTCTTTACTTCAAAAAAGCATGGAGCCTTTTATGAAAATTATTATTACCCTAGTTATATAAAAAGTAATAATATAGACTTACACCATATACCTCAAAACGGTATTGGTTTAAATGAAGATTATAATTTTCCCTGTATTGTTACTATTCATGATTTAATACCTTATATATTACCAGAGACTGTTGGTATAGGTTACTTAGATAGATTTTTAAAATGCATGCCTATTATAATAAATAACGCTAGTGCAATATTGACAGTATCCAATTACTCTAAAAAAGATATATTAAAATTTTTTCCTTCAATAAATTCAGATAAAATATTCGTTACTCCTCTTGCTGCAAATAATACATTTAAGCCATTAAATAAATCTGATTGTATTTCTTATATAAAGAATAAATATAATATTGAATCACCTTTTATTCTTTATATCGGAGGTTTCAGCACTCGAAAAAATGTAAAAGAATTAATACTTGCATTTAATAAAATATATAAATCATTAAACAATGATTATAAGTTAGTTTTATGTGGTTCTATTAAAGATGAAGGGGCTAAACTTCAAGACTTATGTAAAGAATTATTTATAGACGATAAAGTTATTTTTACTGGTTTTATTAATGATTATGATTTACCTATTTTTTATAATGCTTCTAATCTATTTGCATATCCTTCTCTATATGAAGGTTTTGGACTTCCTCCACTTGAAGCAATGAGTTGCAAGACTCCAGTAATTACTTCAAACTTAACTTCTATACCTGAAGTAACAAATGATTGTGCTGTATTAATAGACCCTTTCAATAAAGATGAATTAGCTTCAGCTATTCTTTCTTTATTAAATTCACCAAGTCTTCTTGAGGAATATAGTGAAAAAGGCTATAAAAATAGTTTAGAATTTACTTGGACAAAAACAGCGAAAGCAACACTTAATGCATATAAAAAAGCATTATCTGATTTAACTTAAAATATCATTACTTAACTATTAATTAAAAAGATAGGATATATCGAAACATAAACAAAATTTCGATATATCCTATCTTTATATTAATTTGCACTTAAAGTTACTTCAGTAGTTTTTGTCTGTCCATCTCTTATAAATTCTACCTTAATTGTGTCTCCTTCTTCTTTTGAGTTCTTAATTTCTTTTAATTCATCAAAAGTTTTAACTCTTTTGCCATCAACATTTATTATTAAGTCTCCAGCTTTTAATCCTGCCTTTTCTGCTGGTGAGAATTCATTGACTTCAACTATATAAAGCCCTTGTTCCATATTTAACTGTTTTGATAATGTTTCATCAACAGTTCTTATTGAGATACCTAAATTTAATATTGGCTTTGATAAAGCATCTATCTTTGTTTTTACATCATTAATTGGTATTGCAAATCCTATTCCCTCTGCACCGTCGCTAATCTTCATTGTATTTATTCCTACAACTTCACCTTTAGTATTTATAAGTGGTCCACCACTGTTACCTGGATTTATAGCCGCATTAGTTTGAACTAAATTCAAAGTTGTTCCTGTTTCTGTTTCAACATTTCTATTTAATGCACTTACTATACCATTAGTTAATGTAAATGATAAATTCTTTGATAATGGTGTACCTAATGCTAAAACTTCTTCGCCTGGTTGTAATGCATCAGAATCACCAAGTTCTACAACCCCAGGAACATCTACATCTTCATTTAATTTTATCATAGCTACATCTTGTGCTTCATCATAATTAACTATACTTGCTTTAACTTCCCTATTATCGCTTAAGGTTACAGTTACTTCTTTAGCACCTTCAACAACATGATAATTTGTTAAAATATATCCATCTTCATTGATAATAAATCCTGATCCAATCCCCTCAGCTTCTTGTGAAAACCAGCCATTATAGCTTTGAATTGATTTAGTAGATACTATTACAACTGCTGGTGCAACCTTATTATATATTTCGCTTGCCGTTAATGCACCAGAAGTAGTTGCAAATGAAACTGGATCCGCTTGAACATTTGAAGCTGTGCTACCAGTATTAGTTCCGCCATTTGAATCTTTAACTAACATATAAGTAAAACCTGAACCTGCAAATCCTCCCACTAAAGAACATATCATTGCAGTTGCTACATACTTTGCAAATCCATTATTTTTGGGTTTCTTATCGTTATGTTTTTTATATACCTCTACTCCTCCATTAATATTAGCATTTGTACTGGAACTGTTCTCATCATTGCTTTCACTATAAGCTACATCATAAATATTATCATTATTCATATATTTCTCTCCTTCTCAACCTTTATTCTATAGTTATAATATACCCTGTTAATGTGTCAACTATATGACAATATTAGATATTAATATGACTAAAAAAGGAAACTGCATTACAGTTTCCTTCGTTACTATTTATTATTTAATTTCTTTATAATATCTCTTATTGCATTTAGTACGTTATCTTGATCATTCAAAGCTAAAAAGTCTTTTTCACACTTTGTTACATAAGTAGTAGTTAAATCTGAACTACCCAATTTAGCTAAAGGATCATTTTCTAATTTCGTTATTAAATAATACGGTATTCCTGAAAAAACGCCTTCCTTTTGGCTATTACTATCCCCTTTAGTTAAAGTAGTTAATTCATTATAAACCGCTGATGTATACTTACTTTTTGTTCTATATGCCAAAAACTCTTCTTTAGTATCTTCTGGCAGTGCCGATTCTAAGTCTGTTAAATTAATATCTAAGTTCAGCTTGTCCATTAAAGCTGTCACACCTATTTGAGATCCTATATTTTCTATAAATCTTCTAAATTTGGTTATTCCTTGACTTCTAGCATATGATTTTGATTTTATAGTATCCTCATTAATTGGATCAATTAATATAACAGCTTCTACTGAATCTTTAAATTGCTCTGCAAAACTAGTTAATACTAAAGAACCATAGCCTTCCCCTACTAAAATATAAGGTTCTGACATTCCTGATTTTCTTAGTAATATCTTCAAATCTTGGGCTTGCTCCTCAGGTGTTCTTCTGCTTCCAGAATTACTGTATCCATATCCTCTTCTATTATATACAAATGTTTGAACATCATCATCTTTTAACTGCTCTACTATAGGTGACCATGCTTCTAATGTTGCACCTAAAGCTCCGTCAAATACTATAGAATATTTTCCTTCTCCTGATATTCTATAATCCATTCTCAAATCATCTACTGTTGTATAATCTACCTTTTCCCTTATTCTTTCACCATCAATAAAATTAGATATATTTTGAAAAATCATCCCTATAACTAATAAACTAATGAATATAATACAAAACAATTTTGCCTTTTCCTTAGGGCTTCTTTTCTTTTTTAAATTTGCTCTACGTACTCCGTTTGAATACGGTAAAAACTTCATTTTTTTATTCTCTCCCTATAATTTTATTGCATAAGAATATTTAAAATAAATTAAAGTTCTAATTCATCTCAAATATTCCTTTAGTAATATTCAACTGTATTTATTGTTTTATTAAAGCTTTAAATTTGGTTTTGCATTTAAATTTAAATCACTAATTTTTCCATTAATGTAGTTAAAATATGCTGCACTTCCTATCATTGCTGCATTATCAGTGCATAAAACAGGTGCTGGGAATAATACTTCTATTCCTTTTTTACTTGCCTCTTTAATAAGTGTTTCTCTTAAACTTGAATTAGATGCAACACCACCTGCAATAGCTATAGTTTTAACATTTTTCTTCTTACAAGTAGATAATACATTTTCTTTTAATACATCTATAACAGCATATTGGAAAGAAGCTGCTACATCAGCTTTATTAACTTCAATATTTTGCATCTTACACTTATTTAAGTAGTTAAGAACTGCCGACTTCACACCACTAAATGAAAAATCTAATGTTTCTTCATGGAAATTAGCTTTTGGGAATACTATTGCTTTTGGATTTCCTTCCTTTGCTAACTTATCTATTTTAGGTCCACCTGGATACCCAAGTCCTAATGCTCTTGCTACTTTATCATAAGCTTCACCTGCAGCATCATCCCTTGTTTGCCCTATTACTTCATATTCACCATAATTTTTAACATGCACTATAAATGTATGTCCTCCAGATACAACTAATGATACAAAAGGTGGTTTTAGTTCTTTATGTTGTATATAATTAGCACTAATATGTCCTTCGATATGATTTACTCCAACTAAAGGTTTTTTACTAGCAAATGCTAATCCTTTTGCAAATTGTAGTCCAACCAATAAAGCACCTACTAATCCTGGTCCATATGTAACTCCTATTGCATCTATTTTATCTAAAGTAACATTAGCCTCTTTAAGAGCTTCTTCTACTACTCCACTAATAACCTCTATATGTATTCTTGATGCAACCTCTGGTACTACTCCACCAAACTTTTGATGAGTATCTATTTGAGATGCAATTACATTAGATAATACCTCTCTTCCATTAACAACAACAGCTGCTGAAGTTTCATCACAACTTGATTCTATCGCCAAAATATATTTATTTTCCATTTATTTTTACCTCTTTTTTATAGTCTCTAACAACAATTTGTATTATATCTTAATAATAAATCATAATCAATTACTGCTTGTTTATATCAATATGCTACTGTATAGTTTACTTATATAATTGACAATTTATAATTATTACAATCAACTAATACTATAATTAATAAGTATTACAATATAATTATTAATATACTATGTGTATTATATACCTTTAATAGACTTTATTCATTATTTTTTACTATATTTTATATTTTTTTAAGTATATTAATAATTATTTAATAATTTCAATCTTATTTATATCTATTTTTATATTTTAATAAAATTTTCAGGAGAAATTTATGAAAGATTATGCGAAAGTAATAGTTTTAGGGTCACCTATAACTAAATCAAATTTTAAATTACATAATAAAGATGGTAGAGCCATATTACCTTATAATACTGGAAAATCTCATGATAAATATGCGCTTTATGAGGAAGAAATAGCTTATTATGCTAGAAGTCAAAATCCTGATGTGATTTTAGAAGAATCACTTATTGCCATACTTAAGGTTTATTATAAAAGTGAAAAACGTCACCCAGATACTGCAAATATAACCAAAAGTATTTTTGATGGTATTGAAAAAAGTGGTTTAATCGTTAATGATGCTCAAATTAGAAGAATCATAGTAGAGGAATTTTATGATAAAGAAAATCCAAGATTTGAATTGGAGCTCTTTGGAGAAAGTTCATATTCTATTTCTTATTCTATAAATGAAAAAGAAGTTAAGGATGAACAAAGATTATATTCATCATTAAAAAAATCAACTGCTAAAAATAAAGAAATAATAAAAACCAATTCTAATAAAACTTTAACTTCTACTAATAACTTAAGTACCCAAAATAAATGTTCAATATGTAATAGTTTATTAAAAGATAATAATTTTATAACTGCCGATAAAGGCAAAACATTAATTTGTAAATCTTGTTTTAATAAACTTTTTTAAAAGGAGAAAATTATATGAATGATACTTACGTATTTTTAGGTGATAGTTTAACCTTTGGTTATGGTGTAAAACCCAAGGAAAATTGGGTAAATAAATTAAAACAAAAATATAACTTATGTATTTATAATAAAGGAGTTAATGGTAGTACTACAACAGATATGCTTTTTAGATTTCAGGAAGATGTATTAGATTTAAATCCTAATAAATTATTTATAATGGGTGGAACTAATGATCTTCTTTCCAATAGATCCATAGATTCTATAATTTCTAATATTGAATTAATGATAAAGGATTCTTTATGTAATAATATTTCTGTAATAATAGGTATTCCCCCAACTATAATACCTGAAGTTGCAAATGAACTTTTTATGAAATGTGATACTTATGAATATTGTAAAAAAAATTTATCACAGCTAAGAATTAATCTTATTGCTCTTTGCACTAAATATTCATTACCATACTTAGATTTCTACAGTGCTATTTTAAGTTCTAAAAATAAACTAGAAATTTATTCAGAT
The DNA here is from genome assembly GCF_021412605.1 of Clostridium celatum. Taxonomy (NCBI): domain Bacteria; kingdom Bacillati; phylum Bacillota; class Clostridia; order Eubacteriales; family Clostridiaceae; genus Clostridium; species Clostridium celatum. The sequence goes on along the minus strand of NZ_JAJKGM010000021.1, from coordinate 7,302 downwards.
GGAATTCATTTTTCCCCTAAAGGACAGGATATATTATTTAAGGAATCTGAAAATTTAATATTAATGTAATATTAAAATATTTTTATTTATTAAAAATATTATTCTTTAATTAAAGGGAGTAATTTACTATCTAATCTATTAAATAAATAGCATCTTACTCCCTATATTAATTCACTTCTTATAATTTAAAACATTTAATATTTAACCTTATTTAAATAATCAGCAGCTATCTTCCCTACCTTAAGTCCACTTTCTCCACTATTAAATAATGATTCAATTCCATTCTCCATAGTTCCACAAACAAATATCCCTTGAACTGAAGTTTCACTATTTGTAGTATTAATCATTTCTCCATCCATCATAATACTCATTTTTCTTAAGAAATCTACTTCTGGCAAATATCCTATGGATAATACTAAGGAGTCACATTCTATTGTGCTTATTTCATTTTTTTCAAAATTATTTACTTTAACTAAGTTGACTCTCTCTTCACCATCAACTTCAACTACTTCACTTTGATATACTATTGGAATATTAAATCCATTAATAATATCTAATTCATCCCTATTAAAGCACTTTCTTTCAGTTATTAATCCTCTTATATTAGCGCCCTCAATTACTAATCTTCTTGCTAATATAAGTGTCCATATGTCATTTCCACATATAACAACTTCTTTGCCTGGTAAATATCCAGTAAGATTAATTAATCTATGTGCTGAAGCTGTTGTAAATATTCCTGTAAATTTATCAACTGGAACTATAATATTTCCTGTATATTTTTCTCTACAACCAGCAGCTAAAACTATAGACTCTGCTTCAATTGATTTAATTCCCTCACTTGGATTAACATAAGTAATTACCTTATCCCTATTTACCTCTAAGACTTTCGTATTAATCTTAACTTTACCGCCTAAACTAATAAAATTCTCGATTAATATACTTCCAAGTTCCGGACCTGTTACAGTTTCATTTAAGTAATATTCTCCAAAGCCATTATTAATAAATAAATTTAGATTTCCGCCAAGGACATCTTCTTTCTCCAAAATTAAAACATTTTTAATTCCAGACTTTAAAGCTGAAACTGCTGCTGATAATCCCGATGCTCCTGAACCAATTACAACTAAATCATATTTATCCATTAATTAGACCCCTCTCCAGCAACAGAAAGCTCTCGTATCACAATACTAGGGCTTCCTACACTACTCATAGGGAATTTTAAATCACTTCCTATTTCCTTAATATCTTTTAATAAATTAAAGAAATTTCCTGCTACTGTTATTTGCTCTACTGGATGAACTTTAATTCCATTTTCTATATAAAAACCTTTTGCCGCTAATGAAAAATCTCCTGTTATTGAGTTTGCTCCAGAGTGTAATCCTGCAAAATCAGTTATCATTAACCCATTTCCCACTAAATTAATTAATTCTTCTATATTTTTAGAACCTGGCTCAATATAAAAATTAGTAGGACTTACTGATATTGGTGATGCATATGAATTTTTAAATCCATTTCCAGTTGATTTAACTCCAGCCTTATTAGCAGTCTTTAAATTGTGAAGTAAGCTTTCTAAAGTTCCTTCTTTTATTAAGTAAGTTTTATTAGTTGCAACACCTTCATCATCAAATGCAACAGATGCTAATCCATCTACTAAATGTGGATCATCAACTAAATTAACATTATTTGCTGCAATAACTTCTCCTTCTTTACCTTTTAAAAGACTTAATCCTTTTTGTACTGCATCTGCACTAAATATTCCTGCAAAAGTTGATAAAAGAGAAACCATTGCTTCATTATTTATTATTACCTTATAGTTTCCTGATTTAACAGAAGTCGCTCCTATTTTACTTAAAGCTTCATCAACTCCCATTTTTGCTATTTTCTTAGCATCAACTTCATCTAATGATTTTGCAACAACATACCCAAATCCATCAATCATGTTATTTCCTTCTTTAATTACAGGAACAACATATGCTGTTAATATATTAGATTTGTTGTGTAAATTTAATCCTTTTGAGTTAATAATTCCATACTTACCTGAGCTATAAGAAACTGCACACCCACTAAAACTTTCAACCTTATCACAATAATTTTTAGCTTCATTTTCCATGTCTAATGCAATTTTAATTAATTTATCTGCTGGTAAATTTTCTAAGGCATCAGAATACGTACTAATATCCTTATATTCTTTATCTCCTTCATAAATAAACTGAACATCTTCACTTTCAATAGCTAAAACATTTTCCTTAGCTCTATTTACAAGCATTTCTATAGCAGCTTCATCTAATATTTCTGTATAAGAATATCCTATTTTATCTCCAAGCTTTGCTCTAAAAGATAAACCATATGAGTTATTTAAATTATATTTTTCAACTTCACCCTTATATACACTTATACTTAGGCTTTCTTTATCTACATAGTAAACCTCATATTCAGAAAATCCTGCTTCTTTAGCCTTTTTAAATAGAGACTTAACAAATACATCTAATTCCATATATATCCCCTCCTATCTTCCACCAACTGTTATTTCTCTAACTCTAATCATTGGTTGACCTACGTTTGCTGCAATACTTCCTGATACTGAACCACACATACCTTGACCTTGAGTCATATTATTACCAACCATATCAATATCCATTAATATTTCGCTACCTTTTCCAATTAAGCTAGCTCCTCTAACAGGCTCTTGTATAACCCCATTTTTAACTAAATATCCTTCAGATACAGCAAAGTTAAATTCTCCTGTTACAGGATTTACAGAACCCCCGCCCATCTTTTTAGCATATAATCCATCACTAATTGACTTAATTATATCTTCTGGATTATCATCACCATTAGCTATATAAGTATTAGTCATTCTAGAAGTTGGTGCAAATTTATAACTTTGTCTTCTACCACTTCCTGTTGGCGCCATACCCATTCTACGCCCATTTAATTTATCAATCATATATGATTTTAATATTCCATTTTCAATAAGTACATTCTTCTGAGTTTTATTTCCTTCATCATCAATATTTAATGATCCCCATGCATTTGGAATTGTCCCATCATCAATAGCAGTAACTTTTGTAGATGCTATTTGCTTTCCAAGCATTCCTGTAAACACTGAATTGCCCTTTGCAACAGATGTAGCTTCTAAAGAATGTCCACATGCCTCATGGAATATAACACCTCCAAATCCGTTATCTATAGCAACAGTCATTCTTCCTGCAGGACAATTCTTTGCATGTAGCATTGTATAAGCTTGTTTAGCAGCCTCTCTACCATAATACTCTGGATCTATTTCTTTAAACATTTCAAATCCCATATGTCTACCAGGCCCCTCAGTTCCTGTTTGATTTTCCCCATTTGCTGATGCAATTGCATTTACAGTCAATCTAGTTCTGACTCTTCTGTCTTCTGTATACAATCCTTCTGTGTTTGCAATTAAAACATGTTGGTCTTTATCTAGATATCCTACTCCAACTTGAGCTATTTCACTATGATAATTTTTAGCAGCATTATATGCAACCTTCATCACGCCAATTTTTTTATTTAACTCTACTGTTGATGGAGTAATTATTATAGGATTAAAGCTTATAGTCTCTCTTTCATTTAAAACTATCATTTTATCTTCCTTTAATTCACCTAATGCTAATGCTGCTTTTTGGGCAACATTTAAAAGTGATGTTAAACTATTATTGTTTGTATATGCATAAACGCTCTTCAAGCCTTTAAATATTCTTATACCTATTCCGTAAGCTCTTCCTCCTACAGAATTTTCTACCTTACCATTTAGTATACTTATTGAATTATCTATAGTATCTTCTTCAAAAATTTCAGCAAAATCTCCACCAGTTATTAAACATCTTCCAAGCACCCTTTGTGCTACTTCACGAGATAACATATGCCACTCCTCCTTTTATATAATGAATTATATATTATTAATTATATACCATAAATCCTATTATTTACTATAAATTTATATCTTATGATTTTTAATAAAAAAATAAGAGATACTATTATAATTTAGTATCTCTTATTCTATATAAACTATCATTTTTTATATTAGTATTTCTTTTTCCATAATGATGGACTAAACAATATAAGCATTGGATATATCTCAAGTCTACCTGCAAGCATACAGAAAGATAATACTATCTTACTTAATCCTGAAAATGCTGCAAAATTTCCTGTAGGACCTACCATTTCAAGTCCTGGACCTATATTACTTAGTGTAGCTATTACTGATGTAACAGTTGTTGTAACATCAAAATTATCAAAAGATACTATAAATATAGCTATAAGCGCTATGATTATATATGCAAATATAAATAAAAATACACCTGATATAGTTTCTTCTTCTACTACATTTCCATCAATTTTTACACTCTTAACTCTTCTAGGATGTAATATTTTATCTATTTCTCTTCTTATTGCTTTAAAAACTATTACTATTCTTACAGTTTTAATACCTCCACCTGTAGAACCAGCCATTGCTCCCATAAACATAAGCATAACTAAAATCATTTTACTAAGTGTTGGCCATAAATTAAAATCAGCTGTTGCATATCCTGTAGTGGTTACTATGGATGCTACTTGGAAAGATGAATCTCTTATAGATTTTACTACATCTCCTGTATTAAATGGTATTATATTCACTGTTATAATTGCTATTGAAGCCATTACCGCAATTATATACCACTTTAATTCTTCGCTTTTAAAGAATGATTTTATATTTCCTCTTATAATTTGAAAGTATAAAACAAAATTTACTCCAAATAAAAGCATGAATACAGTAATAATCCATTCTACAGCAGGATTATTAAAAGCAGCAACACTTGCATTCATATTAGAAAACCCACCTGTACCAGCAGTTCCTAAAGCATGAATTATAGAGTCATACCATGACATACCAGCAATCTTTAAAAAGCCAGTTTCAATTAAAGTCAATACAAAATAAATTGCATATAATATTTTTGCTGTTTGATTAATTTTAGGAACTATTTTTCCTGGAGTTGGTCCTGGGCTTTCAGCCTTTAATAAATGTATAGTATTTCCACCAAAAGAAGGCATTAGAGCTAAAATAAATATTAAAAATCCCATACCTCCAACCCAATGGGTAAAACTTCTCCAAAATAATATTCCCTTAGGTAATGATTGTATTTCTGTTAATATAGATGCACCTGTTGTTGTAAATCCTGATGCTGTCTCAAAAAATGCATCTATAAAAGATGGAATTGCTCCACTAAAAATAAATGGTAATGCTCCAAATATAGAAATTACTATCCATGCTAATCCAACTGTTAAAAAACCTTCCTTAGCATATATTTCTTTTCTTTTAGATTTTATTTTAGTTAAAATTAAAGATATAGGAATCATTAATAATATCGTATATAAAAATGCACTTGCATCTCCTTGACCATAATAAATTGCTACAAAATATGGTATTAATAATAACAATAATTCATACTTTATTACGTGGCCTAATATATTCAATATAACTGGAAAATTCATTATCTAAATCCTCCAGAAACTAAATCATTAATGCCACTAACTTTATCTTTTTTTGATATTATTATTATTCTATCTCCAAATTCTATTTTATCATCTCCAGATGGAATAATTATTTTATCATTTCTAACTATAGTAGCTATAATCACATCTTTCATTAAGCTTACATCTTTTAATTTTTTATTTAAAAAACTAACATTATTATTAACCAATAATTCAACTGCTTCAGCTTTTTCATCAAATATCTTATAAACATTTTCAATAGAACACTTATTTCTATCCTTTAAAAATCTTATGTATTTTAATATTTTATTAGCAGTTATAGTTTTAGGACTTATTATAGTATCTAACCCAACATTTTTAGCAATTACATTATAATTAAATCTAGTAATTTTAGTAATTACATTCTTAACATTATTATTCATTGCAAATAATGATGTTATTATATTCTCTTCATCTCTTCCAGTTAATGCTATAAAAGCATCTGAACACTCTAGGTTTTCTGATAAAAGTAATTCATGATCAGTTCCATCACCATTAATTACTATAGCATCAGGTAATGATTCATTTAACTCTCTACATTTTTCTATATTAAATTCAATAATTTTAGGAGTAACACCTATTTTATCTATTATATTAACTAAATAATGTGTTATTCTTCCACCACCTATTATCAAAGGATTTTTTATTTTATCTTGAAATCTTCCTAGCTTTTTAAAGAAAGTTTCTATTTTTTTATGTTCACCTATTACATATATTTTATCATCTTTACGTAATATAAAATCCCCAGTAGGTATATAAACTATACCATTTCGTTCAACTCCTGATATTAATATAGAATCCTTAAGAGCTTTTATTTGACATATAGCGTTTCCATCTAGCCCATCACTTTCTAGTATAGTAAATCCAACTAAATCAACCATTCCTTTTGCAAAAGTATCTACACTTCTTACAGATGGGAACTTAATTAATTTTACTATCTCCAAAGCTGCTTCTTTTTCTGGATTTATAACTAAGTCAATTCCTAACTCATCCTTTAGCATAATTATTTCTTCAGAGTACTGTGGTGCTCTAACTCTAGCAATTGTATATTTTGCTCCTAGTTTTTTAGCTGTTAATGAGCATAACATATTAACTTCATCACTATTTGTAACTGAAATTACTACATCAGCTTTTTTTATTCCAGCTTCATGAAGAACTTTTAAACTAGTACCGTTGCCCTTTAGCCCCATTACATCTAATTTTTCCATAATAGCATTTAATGCATTAATGTTGCTATCAATTACAGTAATATTATCTCCTTCATCCGAAAGATATTTAGCCAAGGTATAACCAACTTTACCGGCTCCGATAATTATAACTTCCATTTTTTTTACCCCTCATTAGTAATAATATATTTGAATTAATTTAATCGTCACATTAATCAATTATATGATAAAATATTATTTTTTTCACCTATTTTTATTTAATATAGTTATTATTTATTTAAATAAACAAAAAAGATTAGTAAATTTATGTTTTATCTACTAACCTCATATAAAATTTATATTTATTTTTTATTAATAACAAAAAATAAGTTAGAATCACTTAGTTGTAATTCTAACTTATTTGGCTCCGCGAAGAGGACTCGAACCTCCAACCTGTCGGTTAACAGCCGAATGCTCCACCATTTAGCTATCGCGGATTATTCTAAGAGATTTATTCTCTGAAAATTGCATATGAATTATTTTATATTTTGGTCAAGCCCTCGACCTATTAGTATCAGTCAGCTAAATATGTTACCACACTTACACCTCTGACCTATCAACCTTG
>NZ_JAJKGM010000020.1:55150-57087 GCF_021412605.1 Clostridium celatum | reverse complement strand
TTTTAATATTAAATTTTATCCACAACTAATAATAGAAAAACCCTCTGTTTTTAAACAGGGGGTTTTTCAACAAACTGTAAATTGGTAGATATCTATTGATATCTACCAATTTTTTTATGCAAATTTAAATTAAGTATGATAAAATTAAGGTTAAATTTATTTATAAAAGTATTAAAAAGGAGAAAATGTAATGAGAGATATAACAAATAGTAAAGGAAAAATTTTTAGACACTTTAAAGGCGATTTATATTTAGTAGAAGATTTTGTTAAGCATTCAGAAACACAAGAAGTCATGGTTTTATATAGAGCGTTATATGGAGAGTGTGGATTATTTGTAAGACCATATGATATGTTTGTTGAAGAAGTTCCAGAAGGAAAAGTTAATCCAACTGGACAAAAATACAGGTTTCAAGAATTCAAAGTTAAGAGTGTTAAGTAAGGATTAAATCACAAATTATATTGAATGGTAATATATAAATAGAACTGCATTAAAAGAGAAATTTTTAAGTAGATATTGTAACTATTTTAAGCAGTTCTATTATTATATATAAATTTAAAAATTAGAAGGAGCTAACTTACATATTTTCTTTTCTTAAATAACAATACAAATACGAGTGAGCATATTAGTATTAAAATTGATGAAAAAGATAATATTAATGTTTCAAAATTGGTTGTAGAGTTTTGCTTAGGGCCCATTACAAAGTTATTATTAATAACTTGAGTTTTATTACCGCTATTATTTTGAGCTTGGAAAGAGGTAATTTCATTTATTTGTTCATCTGTTAAACCGATATTTAATAATTCTTCCTTAACAGCATCGGTAATTGGGCTATCACCAGAATTTTGAATTATTTGTATTGCTTGAATCATAAGTGATTGATCTATAGACATATTATTAATAAGATTACCATTTTGATTATCCTTATTAAACATGCCACCTTTATCGTTTCCACCACCTTGTTGACCTAAGGCTGTTAAATCAACAGTTGTATCAATATTACCATAGCTTGTTGAAGGTTGAGAACCATCAAGTTGAGCAGTTATACTAGTCGCTCTATCATATCCAAAATTGATTAAATGAGTAAGTGAATTAGTATATTCTTAAAATGTATAAAAAGCTGTAGCATCATTTTCTACATAATTGCTAATTAATGAATTAACTTTAGTAATTAAAGTTTCATAAGTTCCATTATTAATAAAGTTTTCTACTATTTCATTTAAATATTGATGATAGAGTTCTTTATATTTATCAACTTCTAAAAGCTTTCCTATTAACGGACTTGCTTCTAAACTATCAGAAACAGGAGAATCTATTGGGAAGTTTATTGCATTTGAAGCAGAACCAGCTTGGAATCCTGCAAATGATAAGTTATAATCCCATGGTAATATGCTAACTAAGCCATCATCTTCATATAAATAGTAATTATGCTTCATATTAGATGCATAACTATCAAGATTAACTAAGAAAGTATTTACAGCAAAATATCTAAGAACTTCATCTACATTTAAATAAGACTCTATATCTTCAAGGCTATCAAGATGTTCTATCATATCTAATATTTTAGTATAATCATCACTATCTGTAGTTTTAAAGATAGCATTATCAAAAATAGAAGAATAATTTGAAACATCATCACCATTCCATACCAAATCAGCACCATTAGAGTTTCCACCCATACCACCGCCAATGCCATTAGGCATACTTTGAGGCATTTGCATTGAGTTATCTCCATTATTCATATCCGGAGGAGTTTGCATTTGCATTGAGTTGTCTCCATTATTCATATCTGGAGGAGTTTGCATTTGCATTGAGTTGTCTCCATTACTCATATCTGGAGGAGTTTGCATTTGCATTGAGTTATCTCCATTATTCATATCCGGGGGAGTTTGCATTTGTATTGATGTATCTCCATTATTCATATCTGGAGGGGGCTGCA
>NZ_JAJKGM010000020.1:0-55052 GCF_021412605.1 Clostridium celatum | reverse complement strand
CATTTGCATTGATGTATCTCCATTACTCATATCCGGAGGGGTCTGCATTTGCATTGATGTATCGCCATTATTCATATCCGGGGGAGTTTGCATTTGCATTGAGTTGTCTCCATTATTCATATCTGGAGGGGGCTGCATTTGCATTGATGTATCTCCATTACTCATATCCGGAGGGGTCTGCATTTGCATTGATGTATCGCCATTATTCATATCTGGAGGAGTTTGCATTTGCATTGAGTTGTCTCCATTATTCATATCAGGAGGAGTTTGCATTTGGCCATTGTCATCTTTATTACCCATAGCAACGCTATCACTTTCAGGTTTGTATAAATTACCATTTATAGAGCCATAATGTCTTTCTATAAATTCCTCTTCAATAGGTTCAACTGCTAGGTATAATCCCCATTCTTCGCCATTAACAGTTATATGAGCATAGGCACATTCTGGTGTTGGAACATTTAGAGAATCAAGCAATTTATAAGAAAAGTATTCTTTCATATAAGTTGTATCAGACATATTGTTATTTAAAACTAGCTTACTAAGTCCGTCTAATGTTTGTCCATCAATATATTTATCAAATTTTAACTTAAAGCTAAATCTATCTGTAGTACTATCAGCGACAATTTGAGATAAACTAGAATTTCCTTTTGGCCTAATACCTACATTAGTATAAGTTGTTCCGTTTACAGTTATATTTGCTGAGGTATATTCTTCAGCAGATGCATTATCAATCATTTCTTGCCAAGCATCTTCAGACATTTCTATATTTATTTCAATAATTTTATCATCATCAAATATTGTAGTTACATAATTAGGTTGAGTTATTGAAGTAGCCAAAGTTATATTTTTAGGTAATAGCACAATAAGTGATGAGAAACATATAGCTATTACCATTAATACAGCAACAATTGCATTAAAGTGTTTGTTTGAAATCATTTTTTCACCACCTATTAGCTTAGCTCATATATTCGCCATTATAGCTAACTAAGACAACATTATTTACTCCAGATATATGACTAAGTTCATTTACAAATTGAGTTGACATTTCTTTTAATCTTATTTCAACGGTTAATTCTATTCCAGAATTAGCGGAAACAGTTTTAGATTTAACAACATGTTTTTTTACAGAACTAGAAACAAATTTTATAGCTTCTTTTTCACTATTATCATTAGTACAATTAACAACTAGTATATAAGGATTATCAGTACTTTTCTTATTAACAAATAAAACCATTATGATACCTATGAAAACAGAACCTATAATTCCTAGTGGAATAAGACCAGCGCCTAAAACTATACCAGCAGATATAGCCCAAAATAAAAAGGCAATATCAAGTGGTTCTTTAATAGCGGATCTAAATCTTACTATAGATAATGCACCAACCATACCAAGTGATAAAATAACATTTGAAGTAATTGCTAAGATAATTAAAGTAGTTATAAGTGTCATTGCAACTAAAGACATTCCAAAGCTTTCCGAATACATAACACCCTTAAAAGTCTTTTTATAAATTAAAAAAATGAATAAACCAACTGCCAATGCTAAGCATAGAGCAATTAATGTATCTGTTATAGAAAAACTGGTAGTTTTTTCTAAAAAACTTAATTTAAAAATATCTGAAAAGTTAATTTGTGAATTCATTTGTATTACCTCCAAAAATAATATTAAAAATAATTTATCCAAACATCCTACAGTTAGCATATTTAGAAATTGAAGTAGCTTTTCTTGTATTAGTTTGTATTATATCTTTTATTATGTCAGGTAAAAATTCATCGAACTTTACCTCTAAAATAATTGTATCGTTATTAGGTATTTTCATTATAGGAAGATTAGTATTGAACATATCCTTTGAATAAATACCACTTTTAACATTACTATCAATAGTAATTCTTACATTTCCAGGTTTATAGATATAAGCTTCACGTGTATAATCCACAACAGTTTTAGGTTTTAACATTTGTGACTTCATTTTAAAGTATAATTCTTGTATTAACGATTTATCAGAATTAAGCATCCATTCAATATCATTATTTAATATTTTCTCACATTCTTTTTTTGTTAAAGGTGCAGAAAATTTAGTACAAAGTCCATTTATTTTACTTTTCTTTTCAAGTCTTATAAACGAAAAGTTATCATTGTAAAATCTAATTCTAAATTTCTCTCTTTTACTATATCCATTGATTTTTTCCATTAAGGCTTTATCATTAAAATTATCAAAGTAAAGACTTCGTATATTATAAATACCATTAGAATTAGCGTTTTTATCTAAAGAAGCAATATGTTTAATTCTATTTTTTAGAGCATAGTAATCAGATAAATTTATAAAAAATTTTAATTCATGTCGTGGTTTACTCATAAAGTAATCACCTCCCAATTTTTGTGTTAAATTTAAGTTAACTTACAAATTTAATATTAGTACTTTAATCTTAAAATAGTCTTAAAAGTACACTTAAAGATAAATTTATATGGTAGACTTTTAGTAAAGAATCATTTTATATATTAGGTAAGGAGAGATGATGAATGAGATTATTACTAGTTGAAGATGAAATACAACTTTCGGAAGCACTTACTCAAATATTAGGGAAAAATAAATATGTAGTTGATGCTGTTTATGATGGTGAAGATGGATTGGATTATGGATTAACAGATATATATGATGTAATAATATTAGATATAATGCTTCCAAAGCTTAATGGATTAGAGATACTTAGAAGATTAAGAAAAAATAATATAAAAACACCAGTTATTTTACTTACAGCTAAAGGTGAAATTGAAGATAAGGTTAAGGGACTTGATAGTGGTGCAGATGATTATTTAGCTAAACCTTTTGCAACAGAAGAACTTTTAGCAAGGCTTAGGGCTTTAACTAGAAGACAAGGTGAAATAATAAATGATAATATATTAGAATTCGGAGATATTAAGTTAAATATATCTAGCTATGAGTTAGAGGGGCCATGTAATAGTATAAAATTATCATTAAAAGAATTTGAAATAATGAGATGTTTTATGCAAAGACCTAAGTCTATAGTGACTAAGGATGAACTTATAACTAAAATTTGGGGGTATGATTCAGATGCTGAATACAACAATATAGAAGTATATATTTCATTTTTAAGAAAAAAAATTAATTATATAGATTCAAAAACAAATATATCAACAGTTAGAGGTGTAGGATATAAACTGGAGGATATTTAAATGTTTGATAAATTAAAGAAAAAATTTATTCTAATGAATATGGTATTATTAACTACAGTGTTTATTGGAATATTTGGAACTATATATGTAATGACTGCCTTTAGTTTAAATAGAGATATGGAAATGCAACTTAGGAATAGTATGAATCCAATGGCAAAGCCACCTAAAGGAAATATGGATGTTACAATAACTATTAACTTGGATTCAGAAAATAAAATAACTAATATAGTATCTAGATTTGATGTTTCAGAATGGAATACTAAACAAGTTATAGATGAGATATTAAGCAATAATGAAAGCTTAAGTAAAATAAAAATAAATGGAGAAAGCTATGCTTATCTTAAACAAAATATTAATGGTGGAATAAAAATTGTATTAATAAGTAGAGCATATCAGCAAGATGTTTTAGCAAATTTGCTTAGAATATTTATTTTAGTTGGTGCTATAAGTCTTATTGTCTTATTTTTAATAAGCATATATTTTACTAATAGAACAATAGAGCCCTTAGAGGAAAGTTTCAAAAAGCAAAAGCAATTTATTGCAGATGCTTCACATGAACTTAGAACACCTCTTACAATTATTAAAACTAATATATCTTTATTAGAAGAAAATAAAAATGAAACAATTAAAAGCCAAGAAAAGTGGATTAAATATATTGATTCGCAAGCTAGTAGAATGTCTACTTTAATTAATGAAATGCTTTCTTTAGCAAATTTAGATGCAAAAAGAAAAAATGAAGAAATCACTAGTATTAATTTAAGTAAGATTCTAAATGATTTATTACTTGTGTTTGAAGTGGTTATATTTGAAAAAGGATTACTATTAGAGGAAAATATATCAAAAGATATATTTATAAATGGTGAAAAGGATCAAATAAAAAAGTTAATAAGTATATTAATGGATAATGCAATCAAATATACTAATAGTGGCGGTAAAATTACAGTAAATCTTAATGTTGATAAAACTAAAACTAAATTAATAGTTAAGAATACAGGTGAAGGAATTGCAAAAGAGCATTTAGAAAAAATATTTGAAAGGTTTTATAGGGTTGATGCTTCAAGGGATAGAGGTACGGGGGGCTATGGATTAGGACTATCTATAGCTAAATCGATAGTTGAAGATCATAAGGGGAAGATTTATGCAGAAAGTATAATTGGAGAAAGTGCATCATTTATTGTAGAACTTCCTATAAATAATGAGAAATTAAAAGTTGATAGTAATAAATTGACTTAAAATTGGGTTGTATTAAACTTATAATATAAGAAGGTTTAATGCAACTATTTTTTTGTAATTAAAAATATTAAGAAATTCTTTAGATTTTTAATAAGTTCTTCTTTATTTTTTTAAAGTATTATAGAGTTATAATATAGACTAAAAGGATAATTTTGGAGGAGTAAATATGAATGCTAATACAATATTAAGTTATTTATCACAATATGGAGTAATATTTATATTTGTAATTGTATTTTTAGAATATTTAAATTTACCAGGACTACCAGCTGGCATAATAATGCCATTGTCAGGGGTTTGGATATCAAGAGGTGAAATGAATTTTCCTTTTGTCTTAATATTATCTGTTATAGCAGGGGTAATTGGCAGTTGGGTATTATATTTCTTAGGATTTTATGGGGGAAATCTTTTATTAGATAAATACACAACAAAATTTCCCAAGCATAAAAAATATATAGAAGAAAAGTTAGAGTATTTAAGAGGAAAAGGACATATTGGAGTTTTTATAAGTAGATTAATACCAGTTGCAAGGACTATAATTGCAATACCAGCAGGTGTACTTAAAATGAATTTTTTAAAATATACAATATATTCTGCTTGTGGAATATTTATTTGGAATGGCGTATTTATTTCAGCAGGTTATATTTTAGGAGAAGGAATATTTAAATATATTACTTAAATTGAAAGTTAAAAAGGGCAAATAGCAAATTAATGTGATAATTTGTTGTTTGTCTTTATTTATTGTGTAAGATAATATTTGTATAAAGAAATATAGTGATATGCTTATTTTAGATAAGATTAATTAATAAAATTATAAATGATTTTTATATGATAAAATTTAGTTAATAGAACTTAAGAAAATCTTTAGAATTATATGAAGTAGTTCTTTAGCTTTTTTTATTATCATTTGTAGTATAGTAAATGAGCATGTTCTTTAAAATAATTAAGAGAAGGGGAAAAGTAAGAGGTGAATAATATGAGCTCATATAATATTTTAGTAGTTGAAGATGAAAATGATATAGCAATTGCAATTGAAGCATATTTAAATAATCAGGGATACAACGTTTTTATAGCTAATAATGGAATTGAAGGTTTAGAAGTGTTAGATAAGGAAACTATTCATTTAGCGGTAGTTGATGTAATGATGCCTAAGATGGATGGTATAACTTTTGTTATGAAGCTTAGACAAAATCATGAGTTTCCTGTAATAATGTTATCAGCAAAATCAGAAGAGGTTGATAAAATAATGGGGTTAAATATAGGAGCAGATGATTACGTAACTAAACCATTTAGACCATTAGAGTTATTAGCTAGAGTTAATTCACAACTTAGAAGATATTCAAAATTTTTAAATATGGTTACTAAAAAAGAAGTAAATGAAAATGTATATGTAGTTGGTGGACTTGAATTAAATACTGATACTAAGGAAGTAAGCGTAGATGAAAAATTAGTAAAGCTTACACCAATTGAATTTAAAATATTAGAATTACTTATAAAAAATCCAGGAAGAGTATTTGCAACAGAGGAAATCTACGAAAGAGTCTGGAATGAGCAGGCAATAAATACAGATACAATAATGGTTCATGTAAGAAAGATAAGAGAAAAGATTGAAATTAATCCTAAAAATCCGAAATATTTAAAGGTGGTGTGGGGAGTTGGATATAAAATTGAAAAACAATAAGAATAATAGTGACATGAATTATTCGGAAAATGATGTTAATGCAATGAAAAAAAAGGTATATAAAAGTAAAGGAATTATAGCTACATTAGTGTCATTATTAATAATAGCAAGTGCAGCTTTAGGTATGTGTAAGGCATATCCTATTATAGATAAAAGCGCTAGGAATATTGAAAATAATTATTTTGAGCATTATGGATTTGCAGAAGATTTAGCAGAAACAAGTTATGTAAATTATTTTAGTACTTTATCAGAAAAAAACGAAGGAAATTTAAGTCCAGGAAAAACTTTATTGAATTTAGAGAGTAATATATATAGTAATGAAAATTATTATACAGGTGAAGAATATATCAATCAGTTTAATTCAAATTTTAATAATTGGAGAAACAGAACAGAGGGAAGATATACAAATTTATTATATTATGCTTATAATAAAACAAATAACGTAGATAAAACTAATATGGGTAATGGGGTAGAAGTTAAGGATAAAAATGTAGTTATATCACAAGATGCTAAAGATATATATCAATTTTATGTAGCTTTAAACTTTGATGAAAATGGAATTATGACTATAACTGATATTTATGGTGCGGATAAGAATAATTTTGAGTATAACTTAATAGATAATTTAGATGGTATTGATGATTATTATGAGTATACAATTAAGCCTATAAAAAATATGTCAATTGTATATGCAGTGCCTAAGGTTCTACCTTTTGATGATGTAATATCTTGGGGGATAAATAATTCAAAGATGGTAGGATATGAAATGGCTGGGGCAACGGCGGTAACAGTAATTATAACTTTTATAGCCATAGCTGCACTAATATTTCCTATTAATAAAGCTAAAAATATGTCTTTATTTAATGGATTATCAAAAATACCGTTTGAAGTTTGGATGATAATATGTGGACTTGATATAGCACTTTTAATGGTATCACCTAGATATATGGTAAAGCCAGCATTAGAAGGAAATCTAGAATATTTGTTTGGGTTTATTATAAATGGATTTACAGTTTCTCAAAATTTAATATGGTTCTTTAACTTTATAACTTGGGTTATAGAATTTGGAGTAGCATTTTTTGCAGTATTAATAATAAAATATATATTTAATATGGGTTTTAAAGAGTATTTCAAGAAAAGAACCATATTAGGTAGAATTTTAACATTAATTATTAGATATGTTAAAAAGGTATTAAATGAAGTAACTAAGGTAGATTTAAGTGAAAAAAATAATAAGCTAATAATAAAATTATTATTAATAAATGCAGTAATATTATTAATAATAACTTCAATTTGGTTTTTTGGAATACCTGTAGTTATACTTTATTCAATAATATTATTCTTTGTAATAAGAAAATATGTTGATAAGATAAGCGAAAAATATAGTAAGCTTAGAGAAGCAACAAGTAAAATTGCACAAGGTAATTTAGATGTAAAAATAGAAGAGGATTTAGGACTTTTTGAGCCATTTAAAATGGATTTAGAAAAAATTCAAGGTGGGTTTAAGAAAGCCGTAGATGAAGAAGTTAAGAGTCAGAAGATGAAAACGGATTTAATATCGAATGTTTCTCATGATTTAAAAACTCCACTAACAGCAATAATAACTTATGCAGATCTTTTAAAGGATGAAAATTTATCACAGGAAAAACGTAGGCAGTATATTGAAACTTTAGATAAAAAAGCTCAAAGACTACAAGTTTTAATAGAAGATTTATTTGAAATGAGCAAAGCAACTAGTGGAAATATAACATTAAATATAGAAAATATTGATGTTGCATCTTTAATGAAACAAACATTACTTGAATTAGAAGATAAACTTGAAGAGGCAAATTTATCAGTTAGAAAAAATATACCAGAAGGAAAAGTAATATTACCTTTAGATAGCCAACGCACATTTAGAATTTTTGAAAATTTAGTAATTAATATGACTAAATATGCAATGCCTAATACAAGAGTGTTTATAGATATGATTGAAGATGAAAATAAAGTTGAAATAATAATGAAAAATATGGCAGCGGAAGAAATAACATTCAATGTAGAAACTATTGCGGAAAGATTTGTTCGTGGAGATGAATCAAGAAACACAGAAGGTTCAGGATTAGGTCTTGCAATAGCAAAAAGTTTTGTTGAACTTCAAGGTGGTAAATTTGATATAAGTGTTGATGGGGATTTATTTAAAGTAACAATAATATTTACAAAATAGTTTTAGAATATAAAACAATAAAAAGGATAGAGTATAGCAAAATTTTTATTTTCTATACTCTATCTTTTTTAGATAGTAGAAATATTAAGTGCAATGAATAAATTTTATATGAAATAAATATATTTATACATAATTAAATTTTTATAAAACTAAATAATGGAGGAAAATATTATGTCATATAGATATTTATTAGATATCGCATTAATTTTATTAAGTACAAAATTTTTAGGATTACTAACAAGAAGATTTAATTTACCACAAGTAGTTGGAGCTTTGCTTGCAGGTGTTATATTAGGACCATCAGTTCTTAACATACTTCATGAAACTGATTTTATAGGAATGATGGCAGAGCTTGGAGTTATAGTAATTATGTTTACAGCAGGATTAGAAAGTGATATAAGACAGTTAAAAAATTCAGGAAAGGATTCACTTATAATAGCTACTTTTGGTGTTATTATACCTTTAATAGGCGGAACTATTGTTGCATATATTTTTAATGATGGAAGTTTAAGTACAGTAAGCAATATATTACAGAATGTATTTATTGGTGCAATACTAACAGCAACTTCAGTTAGTATTACAGTAGAAGCATTGAGGGAATTAGGGAAACTATCGGAGAAATCTGCAACAGTGATATTAGGTGCAGCTATTATAGATGATATTCTTGGAATTATAGTATTAACGATAATAACTAGTATATCAGATAAGTCTGTTAATGTTGGAATTGTATTTTTAAAAATTATTGCATTTTTTATTTTTGCTCTTGTAGTAGGATATATAATTTATATAGTTTTTGATAAATGGATAAATAAATATGATATTGATAAAAGAAGATTTGTCATAGGAGCATTCGTTGTTTGTTTATTGTTATCATTTTGTGCAGAGGAGTTTTTTGGAGTTGCAGATATAACTGGTGCATTTATAGCAGGTTTAGTTTTATCAAGAAATAGAGAAACAGAGTATATTTCTAAGAGATTTGATATAATTTCATATATGTTATTATCACCTATATTTTTTGCAAGTATAGGTATTAATATGGAAATTCCTAAAATGACAGTATCTATTATTATAATGACTATTGTTTTAGTTGCTGTAGCGATGTTAAGCAAAATTATTGGATGTGGATTAGGGGCAAAAATATGTGGATACTCTAAAAAGGAGATTATACAAATTGGAACAGGAATGATGGCAAGAGGTGAAGTTGCACTTGTTATTGCTAATAAAGGAATAAAACTTGGTATTATGAATACTTATTTTTTACCATCGATTATAATAATGATAATAACTGCAGCAATATGTACGCCTATATTACTAAAGAAAGCATATACAGTATAAATAAATTAATAAAATCTAAAAAATATAATTTTAAAAATGTATCATTTGTTACAACATAAACTTTATATATTATGTATAATTTAAATATAATATTAAAAAAATATATAGAATATGTAAGTATAACACATATATAAAGGAGAGATTAAATTATGATTAATAAGGATAATACTATAGGTGAAATATTAGAAATGAATCCTAAAGCTGCAGAAATATTAAGTGATTTTGGAATGGGATGTTTAGGTTGTCCATCTGCAACAATGGAAACATTAGAACAAGCTTGCTATATTCATGGATTAGAATTAGAAGAAGTTTTAAACAAATTAAATGAAAAATAATTTTAAGGAATCTGTATTGCAAAAAAGCAATGCAGATTTTTTTGTATATTTTTATTTTGTTAAGGAAAAGATATTTATGTATTTAAAGATATTGACAAGGAGACTTTAATATGGGAAATAGTATGGCTATGGAATATCCTATGTTTTGTTATCAATGTGAACAAACAGCAGGTGGTAAAGGTTGCACTAAGATGGGGGTATGTGGTAAGACACCAGAGATTGCAGCACTTCAAGATCTACTTATATATCAAATAAAAGGTATAAGTTGTTATGCTAAAAAAATAGTTGAAAAAGGTGATAATGTAGATAAGAGTATAGTAAGCTTTGTCGAAAATTCATTATTTACAACTTTAACAAATGTAAATTTTGATGCAGATGTACATGTTGAAATGTTACGAGAATCACAAAAAATAAAGGAAAAGCTAAGAAAACAAGTTGGAAAGATTAAAAATGATACAGATCATGCTACTTATAATTTAAGTGAAACTAAATCAGAAATGCTTGAGGATGCAAAAAAGGCCGGAATAATGTATGATCAGGAACTTGATCCAGATATACGTTCATTAAGACAAACTATAGTTTATGGATTGAAGGGGATAAGTGCTTATGGACATCAAGCAAGAGAGCTTGGATATTATGATGATCAGGTTGATAATTTTTATATAAGAGCATTAGAAGCAACAACTGATGATACTTTATCAGTTGAAGAATTAATAAGATGGACTATGAGAACCGGAGATATGAGTGTTGCTGTAATGAAAAAATTAGATGAAGCAAATACTACAGTTTATGAAAATCCATAACCTCATAAGGTAAATGTTCATGTTAAAAAAGGGCCATTTATTATAGTTTCAGGGCATGATTTAAAAGACCTTGAAATGTTATTAGAGCAAACAGAAGGAAAGGGTATAAATATTTATACTCATGGTGAAATGATACCAAGTCATGGATATCCTGGATTAAAAAAGTATTCTCATCTTGTTGGAAACTTTGGAGGAGCTTGGCAAGATCAACAAAAAGAATTTGATAATATACCAGGTTGTATTTTAATGACTACAAATTGTCTTATGAGGCCAAGAGAAACTTATAAAGATAGAATTTTTACAACAAGTGTAGTTGGATGGGATGGAGTAAAGCATATAGGAAAAGGCAAAGATGGAAAAAAAGATTTTAGTGAAATAATAAATAAAGCTTTAGAACTTGGTGGATATGAGGAAGATCAAGAACCACATGAAATATTAGTTGGATTTGGCCATCATGCAACGTTAAGTAATGCAGAGACTATAGTCAATGCAGTTAAGGATGGTAAGATAAGACATTTCTTCTTAATTGGAGGATGTGATGGTGCTAGACCAGGTAGAAATTATTATACTGAATTTGCTAAGATGGTACCAGATGATTGTGTAATACTTACTTTAGCTTGTGGCAAATATAGATTTAATAAACTAGACTTTGGAGAAGTAGCAGGACTTCCAAGGCTTTTAGATGTAGGTCAATGTAATGATGCATATTCAGCAGTTAGAATTGCAACAGCATTAGCAGATGCTTTTGGAACAGATGTGAATGGATTACCATTATCATTTATAATATCTTGGTATGAGCAAAAAGCTGTTGCTGATCTTTTAGCATTATTATCACTTGGAGTAAAAGGAATATTCCTAGGTCCAACACTTCCTGCATTCTTAAGTCCTAATGTACTTCAATATTTAGTTGATACATTTGATTTAAGACCTATAAGTACAGCTGAAGATGATTTAAAGACTTGCTTACAACAAGGTATATAAAAATGTATTTTAGAATTTAAGATAATAGATAAATAAAAAATAATATAATCTTAAAGTTTATAAGGAGATAAAATGAATTTAAATAATAATGATATTATAAAAGTTGCTAATATTGATAACATCGATGAAGGAAAAGAAATTATAGCGATGAATAAAAAGTTCAAAACGATTTGTTTTGTTTTTGATGTAGGTAAAGGCTTGCCTAACCATACTCATAATGGATATGCAAGTGTCTTAGTTTATGATGGAAGTGTATCACTGGAATTTGTAAATGGTGAAAAATATGAATTAAATAAGGGAGATTTCATGCCATTTGATGCAAGAATAGAACATAATGTAATTGCAAGGTCTAAAAGTAAAGTATTAGTAACTATATCAGAAAGCTTGGCAGAATAATATTAATAACTAAAATAAATAAGTTAACAAAAATACTTAAATGATATTAATTTATTATTTAAGTATTTTTTTATTTAAACAGTTCAATAGGATTTTATATATAAGTTTTAAGAGAAATTATATTAGTTGTGATAGGATTTATAATATTAACATGGCTAATATATAAGATTAAAAAATTTTTTTAAATAATGTGCATATAATATGATTATTATTTTAACATACGTAACAAATGTTACTTAATATAATATAAATTTAATATATAGTAATGATATAAATTAAAAATTTAAAAAGATAGGAGAAGAGAATATGAGTTTATTTTTAGGAAAGATACATTACTGGTTATTTAATAAAGTATTATGGTTTGAAGGATTAGAAGGTGAAATCATAGAACTTGCAAAAAATGAAGGGTTAAATATATATAAGCTACAGGATGAAATTAATATAAAATATGGAGAAAAGCTTCCGGATAAAAAACTTGAAGATATGATAGATACAAGTAATATTCATGGATGGTTACAAGGTAAGATTCATAACGCAGAAGGTAGAATGGCTGCATGGACCAATATTATATTAAGTAATAATAAAGATGCTATTTTAAATATGAAAAAAATATATATTGAACAAGGAATTAATGCTGCAAAGGAAGCAAAGACTAAGCTAAGCAATATTACCGCAGAAGATATATTTAAGAGTATGAATGATTATATATTAGATGGAATGCCATGTGATAGAGTAAATGAGGTAATAAATTCAAATAGTGAAACTGTAGAGTGGAAAAGAAAAGTATGTGTACATAAGGATATTTGGAAAAATGAAGGTATATCAGTAGATATATTTTATAACTTAAGAAGTGAATGGATAAATGCTTTTGTTGTTGAAATGAATAATGATTATGAATATATTCAATTAGATGAAAATACACAAGTAATTAGGAAAAAGATATAAGGGGGCACATTAAATGAAGGCTATAGAAATAATGAATGAAGAGCATAAGTATATTCTAAGAATGTTAAATGTAGTTAGAAAAGTGTGCTTTAGAATTATGAATGGTGAAGAAATAATTTATGAAGATTTCAATAAGATAATTGATTTTATTCAAAACTATGCAGATAATCATCATCATAAAAAAGAAGAAAAGGTGCTTTTTACTAAAATGGTAGAGCACATAGGAGAAACAGCAGAAAAAGCAGTTAATCAAGGAATGCTTGTAGAACATGATTTAGGAAGATTATATGTTAGAGATTTAATAAATGCTTTCGAAAAGATGAAGAGTGGGGATGAAGAAGCAAAACTAGATGTTATAGCAAATGCAATTTCATATACACATTTATTAATAAGGCATATAGATAAGGAAGATAGAGTTATTTATAAATTTGCAGAAAGAAATTTAAATGATGAAATAAAGGAATTTATTAATGTAGAATGTGAAAAATTTGAAATTAGTAATGAAAAAATAAAGAATAGATATATATTAATTTTAGAAGATTTAGAAAAGAAATATTAATATGCTATATATAAAATTGTAATTGTAGGTTTTAATAAAATAACTATGTTATAAAACTTAAAAAAATGAAAAAGAAATTCTGCTAATTTTTAATGTTAATTAGCAGAATTTTTTTAGTATAAATTTTTAGCTTTTATTATATAAAAATTACAGGTATAGAATTAAATCCTATACCTATAATTAATTTAAATTATTTTCTAGAGTTGTATATTTCTTTTTCTACATCAATAAAGATTTGAGCTATAACACCATAAGCTTTTCCCCAAGCTTCGATAACTTCATCGGTAGCAGCATCACCTAAGACTTCTTTAATAGAAGCTAAAAGATTTGAGCCAACTATTGGATAATGTCCTTCAGTAATTTGACGGTCACAGTGAACTTCACCAATTTTTTTTACTACAGGTAAAATTGCTTGTAGATTATCTATATTTTGAGCAGCGGCTAAAATAGTCATAGCTAGTGCTTTAGGTTGTTCTCCAGAATTTTGCTTGTCCATATTAAATAATGGTTTAACTTCTGGGTTATTTATGAACATATTTTTATAGAATGTTGTAGTAATTTCTAATCCATGTTCCTTTAATACTGGAACTGTACTTTTTATTATATCTATTGTTTTTTGATCTAACATATTAATTCTCCTTTTATCTAATAATTATTAAGTGATAATTATTATTTGTTCTCTTGGGATAAATATAACATATAAAAATAAAATGTGCAAGTAAAATACACATTTTATTTTTATATGTTATAATGGAGATACTACAAGTGAAAGGAAGATAATAAATGCAATTATCAAAGTTTACAGATTATGCTTTTAGAGCGTTAATATATTTAGCTAAAAATCCACAAGATAATGGGACAGTAGATAAATTAGCAGATGAATTAAACATATCAACACATCATTTAAAGAAGGTAATTAATAAATTAGCAAAAACTGAATATATAATATCAACTAAGGGGAGAAATGGGGGCCTTAAATTAGGATTACCACCAGAAGAGATTAATTTAGGAAAAGTTTTATTGTTAACAGAAGAAAATTTAAGTTTGGTTGAATGTATGAATGAAACAGGAACATGTCCTCTAATTAGTGAAGAATGTAAGCTTAAGGGTATCATTTGTAGATCTCTAAATGGATTTATAAATGAAATGTCTAATTATACACTAAGGGATATAATATAAGTAAAATACTATATATTAAAACAAAGACCCTACTAGAATAAGAAAAAGATATCTAGTAGAGTCTTTGTTTTTTAATAATTATAATGCACTTTCAATAATTTCAGCTTTATGTAGAGTATTTAAAGATTTAAATTCCTTATAAATTAATACTAGTGTTATTACTACTGATAAGAAATCCGCACAAGCACCTGCAGCCCAAACACCATCTAATCCAATAAATAAAGGTAGTATTAAAGTAAATGGAATTAATAATATAACTTGTCTAAGTAAACTAACAAACATAGACATTTTAGCTTTACCTATTGATTGGAAATAACTAGTTGAAACAATGTTTATTCCAACTATTGGCATCATTAATAAATACATTCTAACACCTTTTATAGCAACAGCAGTAAGTTCAGGATCATTGTTAAATAAGCTTATTGCAAATTTAGGGAAAGCTTGAATTAGAATCCCACCGATTGTACAAATAACTGTAGCTGCAATAGTAGCAATTGCAAAAGTCTTTTTAGCTCTATCGTATTTTTTAGCACCATAGTTAAATCCAATAATAGGCTGACAACCTTGATTAATACCAAATATAGGCATCATAAATACCATGTTAATAGAACCTATTATAGTCATGGCTCCTATAGATAAATCATTACCATAAGCTTTTAAAGAATTATTAGCAACAACTTGTACTAAACTGTTAGCAATTTGAGTTGCAAAAGGAGCAATACCAATAGCAAAAGTCATCATCACTAAGTTTTTCTTTAATTTCATATTTTCAAATTTTAATTTTAAGTTGGATTTTCCTTTAGTATAGTAATAAAGAATTATGAAGAAAGTAAGTGCTTGAGAAATAACAGTTGCAAAAGCTGCTCCTTTAATTCCCATGTTTAATACAAAAACAAATAAATAGTCTAAAATTATATTAGTACCACATCCAATAACCATTGTTATTGAAGCTAGCTTAGGATTACCATCAGCTCTTACAGTACTATTTAATGCAAAAGAAAGAATATTAAAAGTACATCCACATAAAATTACAGTAATATATTGCTTTGCATAAAATAAAGTATTTTCACTAGCACCAAATATATTAAGTATTGGATTAAGGAAAATAAGACCAATAATTGTTATGGATATTCCAATAATTAAGCTTAAAGTCAGTGCACTTCCAATAAGCTTTTCAGCATATTCTCTATTACCTCTACCAAGATTTAAGGAAATATTTGCTGTTGAACCAATACCTATAAGCATTCCAAAAGCTAATAAAATAGACATAATCGGCATAGTTATTCCAACACCAGTAAGTGCAAGTGAACCTACATCTGGAATTCGGCCAATAAACATTCTATCTACTATATTATATAAAGCATTAACCATCATTCCTATTATTGCAGGAATAGAGTATTTTAATAAAAGTTTTCCGATAGACTCTTCGCCTAACATATTTTGATGTTTCATATTTGTCCTCCTAAGTGAAATTAAAAATTTATATTTTATTAAATTGAAGTTAATTAACAATGCAAATTTTATATTTAGTTATTAAAAACATTTTTTGATAGTTTATTAAGGATATTTAATCCTTGACAAATTTCATCTTCGCTTAAATTAGATGTAAGCATTTGCTCCCATTTAGTTAAAATATCAAAGAATTGATCTTTAATATTAAAGGCTTTTTCAGTTAAATAGATTCTATTAACCCTTTTATCTGAGCTATCTTTAAGACGACTTACTAAGCCTGCCTCTTCTAGTTTCTTTATTGCTTTCGCAGTTGTGCCTTTATCTATATTAACTAAATCTGAAAGCTTCTCTTGATTAATTCCATCATGTTTATAAAGTTGTATCATGAATAGATATTGCCCAGACCCAATTTCAAGGTTATTAAATTCCTTGCTAAAAAAAACATTAGCTTGTCTATGAATTAAAGATATATATTTACCGAAATACTCATTAGTAGAATTCATATAAAAAACTCCTTTTAGTCATAAAATACTAATATATTATAGTAAAAAAATAGTTGCAAATGCAACTATTTTTTATTTTTACTTTTGAGAAAATATAATAAAGAAATAAAATTACAAGCTAATGATAAAATAAATATTTTAAAATAAAAACCAATACAGGAATTTATTAAAAGGAATTTGAATGATTTTGAATGAAAATGAAAGTTTTTGAATGAAAATCATTGACTTGTGAATAAAATAAGAGTATTATGAAATCAAGGAAGTGATGTAAATGTTATCAGAAGAGAGATATAAATTAATTTTGGATAAGTTAGATAAGGAATCAGTAGTATATTTAAATGATTTAGTTAAATATTTAGATACATCTGAATCGACTATAAGAAGAGATTTAAATGCACTTCATAAAGCAGGATTGCTTAAGAAGGTTCATGGTGGAGCTACATCATTAAAAGATATAAAGATAAATACAAGTGATGATAAAGTAGAATATAGACAAAATTTAAATATGGATGAAAAGCTTAAAATTTCAGAGTATGCAGCATCATTAATAGAAGATAATGACTTAATATATATGGATGCAGGTACAACTACTGAGCTTATAATAGATTTTATAAAAAATACAAAAGCGGTATTTGTAACTAATGGAATAGTTCATGCGAAAAAGCTTATTCAAAAAGGATGTACTACTTATATATTAGGTGGGGAGTTAAAATTAATTACTGAAGCTATAGTAGGGGTTGAGGCTATAAATAGTTTAAGAAAATATAACTTCACAAAAGGTTTTTTTGGAGTAAATGGGGTTTCAATTAAAAATGGATTTACAACGCCAGATATAAGAGAGGCTATGGTAAAAGAAGAAGCAATAAATAGAACAAAAGATAGCTTTGTTTTATGCGACACTTCAAAATTTGATGAAATAAGTTCTATAACATTTGCAAGCATTGATAAAGCGAGAATAATAACAACTAATTTGGAGGATATTAAATATAAGCAAGTTACAGACGTTGTGGAGGTAGGCAAATAATGATTTATACTATTACTTTTAATCCAGCATTAGATTATATAGTTAAAATGGATGATTTTAATTTAGGACATGTAAATAGAACTAATAGTGAGAGTGTTTATGCCGGTGGAAAAGGCATAAATGTTTCAATAGTTTTAAATAACTTAGGTGTTAAAAGTAAGGCTTTAGGGTTTATTGCAGGATTCACAGGAGATGAAATTGAACGAGAAGTAAGAAATTTTGGCTGTGATACTGATTTTATTAAATTAAAAGAAGGCATGTCTAGAATAAATGTAAAAATTAAAGCTGATGTTGAAAGTGAAATAAATGGTGGTGGTCCAAATATTTCAGAAGAAGCATTAAATGAACTTTATATGCAGTTAGAAAAACTTGAATCAGGAGATATATTAGTTTTAGCAGGAAGTATTCCAAAAACTATGCCAGTAGATATTTATGAAAGAATAATGGAAAGACTTCAAACTAAAGGAGTTAAGTTTATTGTAGATACAACAGGAGATTGCTTATTAAAGGTGTTAAAATATAAGCCATTTTTAATTAAGCCAAATCATCATGAACTTGGGGATTTATTTAATGTAAAACTTAATGGAAAAGAAGAAATTATTGAATATGCAAAGAAGCTAAAGGAAATGGGTGCAGAAAATGTAATTATTTCTATGGCTGGAGATGGAGCTATTTTAATAAATTCTAATGGAGAAGTTACAATTAGTAATGTTCCAAAGGGTGTAGTCAAAAATTCAGTTGGAGCTGGTGATTCAATGGTTGGTGGATTTATAACTGGTTATGTAAATTCAGGTAATGTTGAAGAGGCCTTTAAATTAGGTGTAGCTACAGGAAGTGCATCAGCATTTTCAGAAGGTTTAGCTACAAAAGAATATGTTTATGAATTATTAAAGCAAGTTAAATAAAAGTGTTTAAGGGAGGAATGGAAAGTGAAAATTACAGATTTACTAAAGAAAAATGGAATTGCACTTAATCCAAGTGTTAACACAAAAGAGGAAGCAATTAATACATTAGTAGATTTAATGGATGTAACTGGGAGATTAAATGATAAGGAAGCGTATAAAGAAGCGGTTTTAGCAAGAGAAAGCTTAAGTACAACAGGAATTGGAGATAATATAGCAATTCCTCATGCTAAGACAACTGCAGTAAAGGAACCAGGACTTAGTGCAATGGTACTTACTAATGGAATAGATTATGACTCACTTGATGGTGAACCAGCAAAGTTATTTTTTATGATTGCAGCACCAGAAGGCGAAAATAACCTTCACTTAGATGTACTTGCTAGACTTTCAATGATGTTAATGGATCCAAGCTTTAAAGATCAATTAATAAATGCAAAAAGTGTTGATGAGTTTTTAAATCTTATTGATGAAAAAGAAAATGATAAGTTAAAGGCTGAAAATGAAAAAGAAGAAGCGCAAAAAGCTCAAGTTAGTGGATATAGAGTATTAGCAGTTACAGCATGTCCGACAGGAATAGCTCATACATTTATGGCTGCAGAAGCTTTAGAAAATAAAGCTAAAGATATGGGAATTACTATAAAAGTTGAAACTAATGGTTCTGGTGGAGCTAAAAACGTTTTAACAGCAGAGGAAATTAAAAATGCAGATTGCATAATAGTTGCAGCTGATAAAAAGGTTGAAATGGCTAGATTTGAAGGTAAAAAAGTTATTCAAACTAAAGTTGCAAATGGAATTCATAAAACAGAAGAATTATTAACTAGAGCTACAAATGGAGATGCGCCAGTATACCATCATGCAGGTGGAAATGATAGTGAAGGTGTATCATCAGAAGATAAAGAAAGTATTGGAAGACAAATATATAAACACTTAATGAATGGTGTATCTCATATGTTACCATTTGTTATAGGTGGAGGTATATTAATAGCTTTAGCATTCTTATTAGATAACTATAGTATTAATCCAGCTAACTTTGGTAAAAATACACCAGTTGCTGCATTAATAAAGACAATTGGTGAAACTGCATTTGGATTTATGTTACCTGTACTTGCTGGTTATATTTCAATGAGTATTGCAGATAGACCAGGTCTTGCAGTTGGTTTTGTTGGTGGTATGTTAGCTAATTTAGGTACAACTTATGCAAGTGCATTTGATTCTTCAGTATCAGTTATTAGTGGAGGATTCTTAGGAGCATTATTTGCAGGTTTCTTAGGTGGTTATTTAGTATTAGGATTAAAGAAGATATTTGATAAATTACCACAATCTCTAGAAGGTTTAAAACCAACATTACTATATCCTTTCTTTGGTATTGGATTAATTGGTTTAATAATGATATTTGTAAATCCATTCTTTGGTGGAATAAATGAAGCAATAACACATTTCCTTAACTCAATGGGTGGAACTAGTAGAGTGTTATTAGGTATAGTTGTTGCAGGTATGATGGCAATCGATATGGGTGGTCCTTTCAACAAAGCCGCATATGTATTTGGTACAGCATCACTTGCATCAGGAAACTATGAAGTTATGGCAGCTGTAATGGCTGGTGGTATGGTTCCACCACTTGCAATTGCTTTAGCATCAACATTCTTTAAGAATAAATTTACAAAGAGAGAAAGACAATCAGCACTTACAAACTATGTTATGGGGTTATCATTTATAACAGAAGGAGCAATTCCTTTTGCAGCAGCAGATCCACTAAGAGTTATACCTTCATGTGTAATTGGTTCTGCAACAGCAGGTGCGCTTTCAATGTTATTTAACTGTCAATTAAGAGCGCCTCATGGTGGAATATTTGTATTACCTGTTATAGGAAATCCATTTGGATATTTAGCAGCAGTTGCTATTGGTTCTGTAGTTGGAATGGCAATATTAGCATTACTTAAGAAGAAAGTAGTAGAATAGTTATATATAAATAATATAAGGTATTAGAAATCTTTAATTTAAGATTTTTAGTACCTTATTTTTATTATAAAAATTAATTTTTTATATAAAATAAAAAAATGATAATTATCGCATACTAGTACTATACAAATGATTAATGTCATAGTAGGAGCAAGTGTTATGGAAAATAATAAAAGAAAAAATAAAAATATAATAGGCTCAGAAGCCTTTCCAGGAATATTATTATTAGCAACTACAATTTTAGCCTTAATTTTAGCAAATACACCTTTAGATAAATTTTATAATTATATATTGTATGATTTAAAGGTAGGAGAAGAGTTTAATTTACACTTATTTATAAATGATTTTTTAATGGCAATATTCTTTTTAGTTGTAGGATGCGAAATAAAAAGAGAACTTATATATGGAAAACTTTCTTCTATAAAACAAGCATCTTTTCCAGTTATAGCAGCTGTTGGAGGTATGATAGTACCAGCGTTAATATTTACACTATTTAATTATAGTACTGCATTTGAGATAGGTGCTGGTATACCATTATCTACAGATATAGCATTTGCAATAGGAATTTTCTCAATCCTAGAAAGCAGATTAAATTTTTCATTAAAGCTATTTTTACTTACATTAGCTGTTGTAGATGATTTATTATCAATAATTATAATTGGAGTATTTTATTCATCACATATAAGGGTGTCAGGAATAATAATTTCTTTAATTTTAACAGCTATTCTATTTTCACTTAAATTTTTTAATAAAAGAAACAAATTATATCCATACATAATATTAGGTGTAGCATTATGGGCAGCAGTATTTTATAGTGGAATACATTCAACATTAAGTGGAGTAATATTAGCCTTTAGTATACCTGTATTACCTGAGAAAGATAAAGAGAAAGATTTAAGCTATAAAATTCAACATAAGTTAGAACCATTTTCTAATTATGTAATACTTCCTTTATTTGCGTTTTCTAATACAGGAATAAATTTAGGAGGAAATTTAAACTTAGCAAAAGATTATCCTTTAATGATAGGAATAATACTAGGGTTAGTCATTGGAAAGCCAGTAGGAATTGTGCTATTTGGATATTTAGGAAGTTTAATAGGTATAACAAATAAGCCACAAGATACATCGTGGTATGATGTTTTAGAGGTTTCAATACTTGCAGGAATAGGATTTACAATGTCATTATTCATATCAGAGATAGCTTTTGCTGGTGAAGAAGTTGAACTTAGTGTATCAAAAATATCAGTATTAATTGCAGCTGTTATATCAATTATAATTGCAAGTATATTAACTTCTATTGGAGAAAAGGTTCAACATAAAAATTAATTTTAAAGATATATATTTAATATAAATCTAAAATAAAAAATATTAATTAAATAGCAATTTTTAAAGCACTTTCATATATTATTACGACAAAAATATATAGGAAGTGCTTTAATATGAGCATAATAAGTAAAGTAGTATATTGTACTATGATTTCAGCAGGAGGAGTACTAGAAAAAAAGTTTAATAAATATACCTTAAATTCGAGATCTGTAAATGAAGAGGTTCTATTTAAAATATTAAATAAAAATAATGAATGTAACTATGGAGAAAAATATAATTTTAATTCGATAAGGTCTGTAAATGAATATAAAGAAATAGTACCTATTACAGATTATTCTGATTATGAGCAATATATAAATGAAATGCTAAAAGGTAAAAAAAATATTTTAATTACTGATGATGTTGAATATTTTGGGCATACATCAGGAACAACAGGTAAACAAAAGTTAATACCAGTTACTAAAAAATCCAGAGAAGTTGGTAGTAAGTATATGGCGTTGTTAATAGAACGATTTGCGTATAATAATTTAAAAAATCAATGGAATTATGGACGAGGATTAATGTTGGCAGATACTGTTATGACAACTTATTCTGAAGGTGGAGTACCTATATGTTCAGCAACATCAGGTGGAATGGATGCAATAAAGTTTATACTTCCTAAAATATATACCTCACCATATGAAGTTATGAAAATTAAAGATAAAAATACGGCGTTATATTTACATTTATTATTTGCTTTAAATGATAAAAATCTAACTTATATAAGTGGTGTATTTATTTCAAATGTTTTAGATGCTTTAAGAGTTTTAGAAGAAAAAAGTGAGTTACTAGTAATGGATATTAAGAAAGGTAGGATAAATAGAAACTTAAATATTGGTGATGAAAATCGAAAAAAATTAAATAAGTATTTAAAGCCAAATGCAGGAAGAGCCGATGAGATAGAATTAGAGTTTTCTAAAGGGTTTAGAGGAATATGTAGAAGACTTTGGCCAAAGATAACTTATATTGCAGCAGTAACAGGAGCTAATTTTTCAATATATGATGAGATGGTTAATTATTATACTGAATCATTACCAATTTATTCACCAGCATATGCAGCAACTGAAGCTATGATAGGAATTAATCCATATATATCAAATATAAGATATGTAATAATACCGGATACGGTATTTTATGAATTTATTCCAATAGATGAAAGTGATAAGGAAAAGCCTGTGACATGTTGTATAGATGAATTAAAGATAGGAGAAAAATATGAGATTATAGTAACTAATTATGCAGGATTTTATAGATATAGATTAGGCGATGTAATTAAAGTTGTTGGATATTATAATAATTCACCAGAAGTTGAATTTTTATATAGAAAAAATCAAGTTCTTAATATGGTTTCGGAAAAAACCACAGAAGATCATTTAAAGGTTTCAATAAATAAAACTATAAAAGAACTTGGAGTATCACTAATTGACTATACAACCATAGCTGATAATACGATAACACCAGGTAGATATATATTTTATTTTGAGTTAGATAAAGAAATATCCCAAAGTAAGATAAAAAACTTTGAAAAAATTTTAGATTTAGAGCTTCAAAAAGCTAATTTAGCTTATAGTAGATTTAGAAAAAATAATAAATTATCAGGTGTAAGTGTTAATGTTGTTAGAAAGAATACATTTGATAATATAAAGAAATTTCTAATATCAAATGGAGTTTCAAAAAGTCAAATTAAAATTCCAAGAGTAGCGACTAATAAAACAGATATTTTAAGAATTTTAAATGATAATAGAATATAAGAAAAAGATAGAAGTGATAGAATTTAAACTTTAATATCACTTCTTTTTATTTGAGTTAAGTATATTTTTAATGTAATGGTATAATATTTATATAATAAAAAATGAATAAAGAAAGGAATTTTAAATTATGTGGATATTATATGCTTTTGGATCTGCATTTTTTGCTGGAGCAACATCAATTTTGGCTAAGGTAGGAGTTAAGGATGTTGATTCGCATGTGGCTACTGCAATAAGAACTATTGTAGTATTAATTTTTTCATGGATTATGGTGTTTATAGTAGGTTCACAAGGCAGTATAGGAGAAATTAGTGAAAAAACTTTTATATTTTTAATTTTATCAGGATTTGCAACAGGGGCATCATGGTTATGTTATTTTAAAGCATTACAATTAGGTGATGTAAATAAAGTAGTTCCTATTGATAAAAGTAGTACAATTTTAACTATGATATTAGCCTTTATTTTTTTAGGGGAAAATATAACTATAAACATGATAATTGGAATGATATTCATAGGAATTGGGACTTATTTAATGATTCAAAAAAAAGAAAATGCAAAAAAGAAAGTTAAGAGTAATGCATGGTTAATATATGCAGTATTATCAGCTTTATTTGCTTCGTTAACATCTATATTGGGTAAAGTAGGTATAGAAAATATTGAATCAAATTTAGGAACCGCAATAAGAACAATAGTTGTACTTATTATGGCATGGGTTATAGTTTTTATAACTAAAAAGCAAGGGGATATTAAAAAGATAGATAAAAAAAGTTTAAGGTTTTTAATTTTATCTGGAATTGCAACAGGAGGTTCGTGGCTTTGTTATTATAAGGCTTTACAAGATGGACTAGCATCTATAGTTGTTCCCATAGATAAACTTAGTATTTTAGTAACAATAACATTTGCTTATGTTTTTTTAAAGGAAAAATTATCAAAGAGAGCTATAATTGGTTTAGTTCTAGTTGTAGTTGGAACACTTTCTTTATTGATTAAGCTGTAATAAAGCATTATTAGATATTTTATATAGTTGAATAAAATATAATTTCTCAATTAAAAAGAAATATATTACATGGATAATATCAGCTAAAAAGCAGGAAACGAAAGATAAAAGATTAATAGAAGCTATAAAAAAACTAAATAATAAAGAAAAAATTAAGTAGTGTATAAATCCTATGAGAAATCATAGGGTTATTTTTATATAAGATTATTAATAAGATTATATAGAACTACTTTATAAGGTGAATAATAAATTATTAAAAAGGATAGTTTATAGATTGTTAATAAGTATAGGAGGGGAGAGTTGAAGTGTATACTTTATACCAATGGATTCTTTTATTTTACATTTATTGCTTCGCTGGTTGGGTTTGGGAATCGGCTTATGTATCAATAAAACTTCATAAGTGGATAAATCGTGGATTTTTAAAAGGCCCATTTTTACCCATTTATGGATCAGGAGCAATAGTTGTATTAATTTCAACAGTTTTAATAAAAAAATATACTATTTTAGTATTCATTATTGGAATGATTTCAGCAACTATATTAGAATATATTACAGGAGCCATAATGGAAAAGTTATTTCATGTTAGATATTGGGATTATAGTGAAAAGAAATTTAATATAAATGGATATATATGTTTAGTGTCTTCTCTAGCGTGGGGTTTTTTTTCACTAGCTTTAGTATATTTAGTAAATCCGTTAATAGAGCCCTTTATTATTAGTATATCTGACAAAATAATAGAAGTAATTGTATATGTTATAACTATATTTGTTACAATTGATGCAGTTCAAGCTTTTAATAATGCAATGGATTTAAAAAATGTTTTAGTTAAAATAACGGAAAGAAACGAACGTATATATATTATACGAAAGAGACTAGAAGTTGTTGAGGCTTTTATTAATAGTGATGTTAAGGAACTACAAGGCAAATTAATGGATAAGTTAACATTACAACAAGAGAAAAATTTAAGTAAAAAAGAAACTAAAAAACAAATTATTGAAAAATGTATTAAGAGTAATTTGGCTACAACAGAGGAGAGGATAATAGAATTAGTAGAAAGAGTATCCAAATATGTAACTAATATTGATAAGATATTTTCGAAAGAAATTACAAACAAAAGCTATTTAAAAGAAGAGTTTTTAGAGTATTTAGATAAGCTAAAGAGGGATGAGAGTTATATTCATAACACGGAGAATAGAACATATTTAAATTGCATTAATATGTTACGTAGGAATCCAAGCGTTAAGGCAAGAGAACATGAAGAAGCAATGGAAGAATTAAAAAAAATAAATGAAAGTTTTGAAAAAAATATAAATAACAAAAGAATTTAATGAGGTAAATAATGGAATGTAAGGTTAAAAAGAGATATGCAGCATATTTTGAAAAATTTAAATGTATAGGCGGAAAATGTAGTGATAGTTGTTGTGTTGGATGGAATATAGATATAGATAAAATAACATTTAAAAGATATTTTAAAGTTAAAGATACAGAAATGAGAAAAATGTTTCAAAAGAATGTTCAAAATAATGAGAGATGTAGTAGTGAGGATGTTGATTATGGAATAGTTAAATTAAAAAAGGATAAGAGATGTCCTTTCTTAGATAAAAAAAACTACTGTATTATTCATTCAAAATTAGGTGAAGATTATCTCTCAAATGTTTGCACATGTTTTCCGAGAGTTACTAATAAGGTAAATGATACTTATGAGATGTCTCTTGATGTGGCATGCCCAGAAGCTGCAAGACTTATTTTATTAAATGAAGAGGGAATAAGATTTGTAAGTAAAGAAGAAAAACTAGGAAAATATATAATATCAGCACAAGTAGATACAACATTGAAGGAAGTTAAAAACACTCCATTAAAATATTTTAAGGAAGTAAGAGATTTTTGCATAGAAATAATTCAAAATAGGCAATTTAAACTAAGTGAAAGGCTTTATGTTTTAGGAGATTTTATAAATAAACTAGATGATGGCTTTGAGAATAATTCAAATGAGATAGTTAAATTTATAAATGAATATGATGTTAAAACAACACTTAAAGAGTATAAAGATGAAGATATAAATTCCTTATTAGGAAATAGCAATATGAATTACATCATACAAATTAACTTTTTTATGAAGATGCTTAAAATTTTAAAAGTAGATAAGGAAATCGAAAGTGTTTCTTTCAAAAATTATACAGAAACAATGTTAAATGGGTATAATATTCAGGATGACGAATCTATAAGTAAAAATTCACATTTATATATAAAGGCATTTAAAGAGTATGAATATATTTTAGAAAATAAATATGACTATATATTTGAAAATTATTTAGTTAATTATATATATAATAATATGTTTCCTTTTAATGAAGTAATATCATTATTTGATACTTATATAATGTTATTAATGAGAGTTAGCTTTATTAAATTTTACTTAGTAGGATTATATTTAAATGGTGAGGATAATGATAACAAAAAAATAGCTGAATTTATACAAGTGTTTTCAAAAACCATTGAACATCATAAAAGTTTTTTAATGGATTCTTTAGCATATATAAAGAGAAATGAACTTAATAATATAGAATTTGCCAAGATGCTTTGATAAGAAGTTTTTATAATAAAATAATAAATTTAATATAATAATTATTGACTTGGAATTATTTATATTAGATAATATTATAAAAGAAAATAGAATTAAATTTAAAGATAATGATAAGGAGTAGTACTTAAATATATTATTTTTAGAGAGCTAAGGGTTGGTGAGACTTAGTAATAATAATTTAAAGAAGCAGCCTTTGAATCGCTTACTGAGAACTAAGAATTTTTCTTAATGTAGGTAAAGCCGTATTTTCCTAACGTTAAAAGGAATAAAACATTATAATTATTATATATATAATAATTATAAAAGTTTTTACTGAGTGAGTAAAGAAATTTACTTATTAGGGTGGTACCGCGGAATAATAGCTTCGTCCCTTTTTATGGGGATGGGGCTTTTTTTATTACTTAGAAATTAGGAGTTTCTATATTAACTACTAATCAAAAGCAATTAATTTGAAACTAATTTTTGGAGGGTTATTTATGGAAGAAATTTTAGAGATTTTGGAACAAAATAGTAGATATAGCGATGAGCAAATAGCAGTAATGGCAGGAAAAACAGTAGAGGAAGTTAGAGAAGCTATTAGAGATTATGAAGAAAAGAGTATAATAGCGGGATATACTACTCTTATAAATTGGGAAAATACAGGTAAAGAAACAGTTACAGCTCTTATTGAAGTAAAGATAACACCTCAAAGAGGAGAAGGTTTTGATAAGGTAGCTGAAAGAATATATAAATTCGATCAAGTTAAGGCATGTTATTTAATGTCTTCAGGTGGATTTGATCTTACAGTAATAGTAGAAGGAAAAACTATGAAGGAAGTTGCAATGTTTGTATCTCAAAAATTAGCTATTCAAGATAATGTAATTGGAACAGCTACACATTTTGTATTAAAGAAATATAAGGATCATGGAACTATATTTAAAGAAAAGAAGGGTCCAAATAGGGAGGTAATATTTATATGATATTAGAAAATATGATAAGAAAAGAAGTAAGAGAGATGCCTCCTTCAGGTATACGAAAGTATTTTGATATAGTTAATGAAATGGAAGGTGTAATATCTTTAGGGGTAGGTGAGCCAGATTTTGTTACTCCTTGGAATGTAAGAGAAGCTGGAATATATTCATTGGAGCAGGGTGATACTCATTATTCTTCTAATGCAGGGTTTATAGAACTTAGAGAAGAAATAGCAAAATATTTATATAGAAAATTTGATTTAAAATATGATCCAAAGGATGAAATATTAGTAACAGTTGGTGGAAGTGAAGGGATAGATATAGCACTTAGAGCGTTAGTTGGACCTGGTGATGAGGTAATAATTCCAGAGCCGAGTTTTGTTGCATATAAGGGATGTACAGCTTTTACAGGAGCAACATCTAAAATAATTAATCTTAAAGCAGAAAATGACTTTAAATTAACAGCACAAGAGCTGGAAGCGGCTATTACTGAAAAAACAAAGGTTGTTATCATTCCGTTCCCTAATAATCCAACAGGTGCAATAATGACTAGGGAAGAATTAGCTCCACTTGTTAAAGTATTAAAAGATAAGGATATAATAGTAATTTCAGATGAAATTTATGCAGAATTATCTTATGATAAACAACATGTATCTATAGCAAGTTTTCCAGAAATTAAAGAGAAGACTCTTGTTATAAATGGATTCTCTAAGTCTTATGCAATGACTGGATGGAGACTTGGATATATCTGTGGACATCCGGTACTTTTAGATGCCATGAAAAAGATCCATCAATATGCAATAATGTGCTCACCAACAACAGCACAATTTGCAGCTATTGAAGCTTTGAGAAATGGTGATGAAAGTGTTAATAAAATGGTGAAAGAATATAATAGAAGAAGAAGAGTTCTAGTTGATGGATTTAGAAAATTAGGTTTAGATTGCTTTGAACCACTTGGAGCATTTTATGTATTCCCTTGTATTAAATCTACTGGGTTAACATCAGATGAATTCTGTGAAAGACTTTTATTAAAAGAAAAGGTGCTTGCAGTGCCAGGAAATGCTTTTGGAGAATGTGGAGAAGGATTTATTAGAGCATGTTATGCTTCTTCTATGGAAAATATAATAGAAGCTCTTAAACGAATTGAAAAATTCTTGAATGAAGAAGTTAAAAAATGCTAATTAATACTTATTTGAAATAGCACAAAATAGAATAGTGTTTTATATGAATGTTGATTTGAAAATACAGAAATGAATATTAAATTTATTTCTGTATTTTTTTTGTAATAAAAGGTATTGACATAAAGTTAACTTTACCCTGTAAGATAAATTTGTTGATTAAATTTAAGAAGATAATAAAATAAATTTTTTTAAGTTTTAGTAAAAATTAAATTATATGACAGTATATTAACAGGGTAAATATGGAAGGTAATATCTTAAATAAAATAAATGAGCCAAAGGATTTAAAAATCCTTAATAATGAAGAATTAAATTTATTAGGAGGAGAAATTAGAGAAGTATTAATTAAGAAAGTAAGTACAACAGGTGGACATTTTGGACCTAATTTAGGAATGATTGAAGCAACTATTGCATTACATTATGTATTTAACTCACCAATAGATAAAATAGTTTATGATGTTTCACACCAATCATATCCACATAAGATTTTAACAGGAAGAAAAGAAGCATTTATTAATCCAGAAAAGTTTTCAACTATAACAGGATATACATCTCAACATGAAAGTGAACATGATTTCTTTACAGTAGGTCATACTTCAACTTCAGTTAGCTTAGCTTGTGGATTAGCTAAGGCTAGAGATGTAAAAGGTACTAAGGAAAATATTATTGCTGTAATTGGAGATGGTTCTCTAAGTGGTGGAGAAGCTTATGAAGGGTTAAATAATGCAGCAGACTCAGGAAAAAATATAATAATAGTAGTAAATGATAATGATATGTCTATTGCAGAAAATCATGGTGGATTATACAAAAACTTAGCAGAGCTTAGAAAAACAAATGGAATGGCAGAAAATAATTTGTTTAAAGCACTAGGGTTTGAATATCATTATGTAGAAGAAGGAAACAATATTCAAGCGTTAATAGAAGTGTTCAATGAGGTAAAAGATACAAATCATCCAGTTGTAGTTCATATTCACACCATTAAAGGTAAAGGATACGAAGAAGCAGAAAAAAATAAAGAGGCTTTTCATTGGGTAATGCCATTTAATTTAGAAAATAAAGAACAAGGTATAATTGATTTTCCGGAAAGTTACACTGATATTGGAGGAAAGTTTTTAGTTGAAAAAGCTAAAGAGGATAAAAAAATTGTAGCAATAACAGCAGCAACGCCAGGACCTGTTGGATTAAATTATTTTAGAGGAGAAGAAAGTCTTAAAGAACAATATGTGGATGTAGGAATAGCAGAAGAGCATGCAATAGCATTTGCATCAGGAATAGCATCACAAGGAGGAAAACCAGTAGTATCATTATTAAGTTCATTTATTCAAAGGACATATGACCAATTATCACAAGACCTTGCAATAAATAACAATCCTGCACTTATAATGGTTTCTTGGGCTGGAATAAATGGGGGAGATGTTACACATTTAGGAGTGTTCGATATACCATTAATATCTAATATACCTAATATAGTATATTTAGCTCCTACAAATAAGGAAGAATATCTTGCTATGATGGAATGGGGAATAGAGCAAAAGAATCATCCAGTAGCTATACGTGTACCAAATGGGGATGTTATATCAACAGGAATTAAGGTTGAAGCAAGCTTTAATAAATTAAATGTTTATGAAAAAACTATAGATGGAAGTGATGTTGCAATTATTGGACTTGGTTCATTTTATGAACTAGGAAAAAGAGTTCACGAAAAATTAAAGAATGAAAGTGGTATAAATGCTACATTAATAAATCCTAGATTTATTACAGGAATTGATAAAGAGTTATTAACAGAACTACTAGATAATCATAAGTTAGTAGTTACTTTAGAGGATGGAATTCTTGATGGTGGTTTTGGTGAAAAAATTACTAGATTCTATGGAGATAAAGAAATTAAGGTATTAAATTTTGGCGCAACAAAGGAATTTACTGATAGGGTACCATTAGAAGAATTATACGAAAGATACCATTTAACCGAAGAATTAATTGTTGGTGATATTAAAAATATATTGAAATAATAACTATTATAATAAAATACCTTAAAGGAAGGTGTAGTTATATGATATATACAATTAAGCAGGTAGCGGAAATTATGGGA
This sequence comes from Clostridium celatum, assembly GCF_021412605.1. Classification (NCBI taxonomy): domain Bacteria; kingdom Bacillati; phylum Bacillota; class Clostridia; order Eubacteriales; family Clostridiaceae; genus Clostridium; species Clostridium celatum. Next base: position 23,458 of record NZ_JAJKGM010000020.1, on the reverse strand, counting down.
GTTTCAGTACCAACGCTACGATATTATGATAAAGAAGGGCTACTGCCCTTTATTGAAAGAAAGGAAAATGGAACTCGTTTATTTAAAGAATCAGATTTAAAGACTTTAGAAATAATATCGTGTATGAAGAAATCTGGAATGCCTATAAAAGATATTAAGGTGTTTATTGATATGTGTATAGAAGGGGATAGCACTTTAGAAAATCGCTTAGATATATTTATTAAAAGAAAAGAAGTTGTTAAGGAACAAATGGAAGAGCTCAATAAAATAATGGATGTAATTGAACATAAAATTTCATACTATGAAAAAGCTGTTAAGGCAGGAACAGAAGAAATTCATAAAAAAATAATATAAATTTAAAAGTAAAAAGTTAATTAATAATAGTAGAGTAGAGTTAAATTATTACGATAATTATAATCTATTCTACTATTTTTTTAGCATAAGATTAAAATTGCTTTATTAAGCGATAGATATGGTTAGTTGCAATTGTTCATATTATGAATAATTATGATTAAATAATATCGAAAATAAGAATATAAGTGATGGTATTAAAATAAATATTCTTTAAATGAACTATTAACAAAGAAAAAACTTGATTTTTGCTCAAAAAATGGATAAAATAAAATCATAAACTATGAATTTGTTGGGAGGTAATTAATTATGAGTAATATTAAATTTCCAGAGAACTTTTTGTGGGGAGGAGCAACAGCTGCAAACCAATTTGAAGGTGGATATAGAGAAGGTGGAAAAGGATTAAGTACATCAGATGTTATGACAGGTGGAACTCACAGTACAGCAAGAAGAATAACTCCAGAAATTGAAGAAGGAACATATTATCCAAGCCATGAAGCAATAGATTTTTATCATAGATATAAGGAAGATATAGCATTATTTGCAGAGATGGGATTCAAGACTTTTAGATTATCTATAAATTGGACAAGAATATTTCCAAATGGAGATGAACTAGAACCAAATGAAGAAGGATTAAAATTCTATGATGATGTATTTGCTGAATTAAAAAAATACAACATAGAACCATTAGTAACAATATCTCATTATGAAACACCATTTGGATTAACAAATAAATGGAATGGATGGTTAGGAAGAGAAACCATTGATTGTTATTTAAGATATTGTGAAACTATATTTAATAGATATAAAGATGTAGTTAAATATTGGTTAACATTTAATGAAATAAATATTTTAACTCATGGACCAGCAGCTGCCTTTATGGGTGCAGGAGTAATGTTTGATGAAATTAGAGAATTAAAATTTGGTGCAGCTGAAGATAATCATTATCAAGAATGTTTCCAAGCTTTACATCATCAATTTATTGCAAGTGCTAAAGCTGTTCAGTTAGGACACTCTATTAATCCAGAATTTAAAATTGGATGTATGATTGCATTTGGAAAGTTATATCCATATACTTGTAGTCCAGAAGATGTATTATTAGCTCAACAACAAGAAGAATTCTCGAATTTCTTATGTAGTGATGTACAAGTTAGAGGAGCATATTCAGGATTTGCTAAACGTTTCTTTAGAGAAAACAATGTAGATATTAAGATGGAAGAAGGAGATTTAGAGACTCTTAAAAATGGAACTGTTGATTTCTATACATTTAGCTACTACATGACAAACTGTGTAAGTAATAATCCAGATCTTGAAACTACAGGTGGAAACTTATCAATGGGCTTAAAGAATCCTTATCTAGAATCAAGTGATTGGGGATGGCAAATTGACCCAATAGGATTAAGAACCACTTTAAATGAAATCTATAATAGATATCAAATTCCAATGATGATTGTTGAAAATGGATTAGGTGCAGTTGATAAAGTAGAAGAAGATGGATCAATCAATGATGACTATAGAATTAAATACTTAAAATCCCATATTGAACAAATGAAAGAGGCAATTGGTGATGGTGTAGAACTATGGGGATATACTCCATGGGGCTGTATAGATTTAGTAAGTGCTGGTACTGGTGAAATGAAGAAGAGATATGGATTTATCTATGTTGATAAAAATAATGATGGTACTGGAACTTTAGATAGATCAAGAAAAAATAGTTTTTATTGGTACAAAAAAGTAATTGATAGTAATGGTGAAGAGCTATAAAATAAATGAACTTATAGGTTTGATTTGATATAAAATACATCACTGCGATATAAATCAGTATATAAGATTTATATCGTAGTTGTATTTTTAATTAAATAATTTTTAAATTCATTTTCTATTTTAGATAATTTTTTATTTTTCAAATGAACCAAACATAAATTACTAGATATTTTTTCCTTTATAAGTACAATAGAAATATTCGTTTTATCAAAGCACTCAACGGTTTTCCTCATAAGTGGTGAAATTCCCATTCCAGCAACGACAAGTCCTAATATATTTTCTATTCTACTATTAAAACAAACTACATTAGGTTCGAATGAAAACTTTTTACACTGGCTAACAAAAAAATAATAAACTCCAGAGTTTTTTCCTAAAGAAATAAAATTTTCATTTGATAATTCTGAAATAGAAACATATTTCTTTTTTGAAAGAGGGTGAGTTTTAGGGACAATTAGTACAAGTTCATCTTGAGCTAATTGTGTAATATCTAAATTTGAATAATCTAATGTATCACTTCTTAAAAAGGCAAAATCTATTTTTTGAGATAACAACAAATTAAGTATTTCAGAATGTTCACCTTCGTGAAAAATTAATTGTAAATCTGTAACTTTGCTATTAAAGCGTCCAATAAGATTAGCAATGTTATATTGATTTATTACTGGAATATAGCCAATAGACAATTTAGGAAAAGAAGAAGTGAATTTATTCATATCAATTAATAATTCATCGTAGTTATTAACTATATTTAAAGAATATTTTTTTAAAGTAATTCCAGCATCAGTTAAATTAATATGCCTAGTACATCTTTCAAAAAGTACACAGTTAAGTTCTACTTCTAATTTTTTATATGTTTAGATAATGAAGATTGAGATATACATAATTCTTCAGCAGCTAAGGAAAAACTATTATATTTTTCTACACTTAAGAAGTATTTTAAACTTTCTATGTTCATAAGTTAATCACCGTCATTTCTATAAGATACTTATATTATATCATGATAGTAATTAATTTATTGAAAGAGCTTTAATACTTATTCCAAATTGGAATAAAAATATATCAATTAAGGAATTGTTATTAGAGGATAGGCTAAATATAATTTCAGTATATAGTAGTAACTTTAAAAAGATTTTTAATAATAGGAAAATTTAAAATGATAAAAATAGAACGTAATTATAAAAGTATAAATATAAAATTAGAAGTAATATTCGATAGGAATAATTTATGTGTATTAATATAGATGATATATTAAAGTAATACATAGATGGTTCTTACCGACTATTGCAATGAAATTTTCCGAGAATTAAAAGTTGAATTTTTTAAAGTTGCTACTAATAAAATTGATGTTAAAAAATGAATTTAATTATAGGAATTACGGGGACAACAGCTACTGTAAAGTATTAGATTGATTTAATATAGATATAGGAAATGATTTAAGATGGAGAGAAAAAGAGTATGAATAAAATAGAGATTAATGATTTAAGAAGTGCTATTGAGTATTTAAAAAATGTTAAAGGACAATTAGTTAAAAGTGATGTTGAAGTAAATTCACATGGAGAGCTTGCAGGAGTATATAGATATATTGGAGCTGGAGGAACTGTAAAGAGACCAACAAAGATAGGTCCAGCTATGATTTTTAATAATATTAAAGGACATAAAGATGCTAAAGTTATAATAGGACTTTTAGCTAGTAGGGAAAGAGTTGGGATGCTTCTAGATTGTGCACCTAAAAGATTAGGTTTTTTATTAAATGAAGCAGTAAAAAATCCAATAAATCCAATAATAATAGATAATGAGAAGGCACCATGCCAAGAAGTTGTACATTATGCAACTGATGAAGGATTTGATATAAGAAAAATATTACCTGCACCTACAAATACTGAGGAAGATGCTGGACCATATATAACTTTAGGAATGTGTTATGCAAGAGATCCTGAAACTGGGGAAGGTGATGTTACAATTCATCGTTTATGCTTACAAGGAAAGGATGAATTATCTATGTTCTTTACACCGGGAGTAAGGCAGTTAGATGCATTCCGTAAGAAAGCAGAAGAAAGTGGAGAAGCACTACCAATATCTATTAGTATAGGCGTTGACCCTGCAATTGAAATAGCATCGTGCTTTGAACCACCAACTACACCAATTGGATTTAATGAATTATCTATAGCTGGAGCAATAAGAAATAAACCTGTTGAAATGGTTAAATGCTTAACTGTTGATGAAGCTGCAATCGCAAGAGCTGAATATGTAATTGAAGGTGAATTAGTACCTAATAAGAGAATAAGAGAAGATAAGAATACAAACACTGGAAAGGCAATGCCTGAATTTCCTGGTTATACAGGTGAAGCTGCTAAAGAATTACCCGTAATTAGAGTAAAAGCAATAACTCATAGAAAAAATCCAATAATGCAAACTTGTATAGGACCTAGTGAAGAGCATGTTAATATGGCTGGAATTCCAACAGAAGCAAGTATAATACAGATGGTTGAAAAAGCAATGCCAGGTAGACTTGTAAATGTATATGCTCATCCAGCAGGTGGGGGAAAATATATGGCTATATTACAAATTAAAAAGAGTATTGCTAGTGATCAAGGGAGAGAAAGACAGGCAGCACTATTAGCATTATCAGCTTTTTCCGAATTAAAAACTGTAATATTAGTTGATGAAGATGTAGATCCATTTGATAGTAATGATGTTTTATGGGCATTAAATACTAGGTATCAAGGTGATATTGACACAATATTTATTCCAGGGGTAAGATGTCACCCATTAGACCCTTCACAAAGTCCAGAATATAGCTGGACTATTAGAGATAGGGGAATAGCTTGTAAAACTATATTTGATTGTACTGTACCTTATGAATTAAAAGATAAGTTTAAGAGAGCTAAATTTACTGAAGTAGATTTAGAAAAGTTTAAAATAGAAGAATATAAATAATAGTAAGTAAGGGACATGAAAGTAACTTTTGATGTCCCTATTAAATAGTTTAATACATTAATATTTAATTCTAGATTTTTCGTTATTTATATTTTATCAATATGAATGTATGTTGTATTTTATATTATCAGTAATTTTTTATATTATAAAAGACTTCATAAGGAACTGCAAAAGTGCCATTACCAATTCCGATATCATTATTTGGCCTATAAGATCCATGAAAATCAGTTCCACCAGAAGGAATCAGTTTATATTTTTTGATTAAGTAATCTACAAATCTATAATCATCATCATTAAAGGTTGGATAATACTTTTCAATACCTCTAAGTCCTAAGGAAATCAGATATTTAATATGTTCTTCAACTTTGGATTTATTGATATTTGAAAAACCATTCCTATTATTATAGTGAGCTAAAATTGATACTCCACCTGATTTGTTAATCATATTAATTGCTTCTTCAATAGGAATTAATTCATTTTTTCCATATGGTATAGGATCTAAATAAGTATTCCAAATTAATTTACTATTATTACAGATATTATTATCTATAAGATACTTATGAATATCATGTCTAGATATAAATTCATCAAGCTTTTTTTCTTTTAGAATATTAATATCAATACTTAAGTTATGTTTATACTTCAAATACTTAAGAGTGATGGGAAGAGATTCTTCTCTAGCTTTCTTCATTTTAATATATGGATTTAAAAAATTCACATTATTAATATCCATTCCTAAACCTAATATATGTAGCATTCTACCATCAGGATATAGTGCACTAATTTCAATTCCCGGAATGAAATTTATACCATATTTTTTTGAGGCTATATTAGCTTCAAGTATTCCTGAAATGCTATCATGATCTGTTAAGGATAACGCTTTTACATTATTTTTAAACGCAGCTTGTACTACTTCAGTAGGACTACATGAACCATCTGATATAAGAGAATGTGTATGAAAATCAACTAAATTTACCATATAATCACCTCAAAATAATTATATCATATAAGAATTTGAATAATACTGTAATATAAATCAAAATATAGAAAATAAATTTGAGTTATTATAGTATAATAAAATATAGTGAAGAAGATAAATGATACATAAATCAGTATTATGGAAAAGGAGAAGCATATGATAAAGTTAATTGCATCAGATATGGATGGAACATTATTAAATGATGAACATACTATATCTGAAGAAAATATAAAGGCTATAAAGATAGCAGAAGAAAGAGGATGTCATTTTACAATAGTAACAGGAAGAGATTATAGTGGCGTCAAGAATTTTTTTCAAGAGTTCGATTTAAAATGTGAATGTATTTTAAGTAATGGAGCAGAGTATAGGGATATTAATGGAGATGTAATTGAAAGAATAACCATTGATAATGATACTGTAAGAAAGATAGTACAAGTGATGATGGAAGCTAATGTTGCTATTGAAATGTTTACTGAAGATGGCATGATTATAATAAATGAAGATATTTATAAAGAAAGTTTATTACAAAGATTTAGAAGATATAATAAGGGAAAAACAGATTTAGAGATTATTGAAATAGCAAGAAATATGTATGATACTTGGAAACCTGAGATGATTAAAGATGTAGAAGGATTTTTAGATAGTAATACAGATATATTAAAGATAATGACATATCATGAAGATGCTCAGTATATTAAGGAACTTAAAGAAAAATTAAAGAATATAGAAGGTGTTGCAGTAGCATCAACATTTGCAAATGATATAGAGATAAGTAATATACAAGCTCAAAAAGGATTAATACTAGCAAAAGTTATAGAAAAAATGGGTATAAAAAAAGAAGAGGTTATAGTTCTTGGTGATAGTTTTAATGACTATTCTATGTTTACAGAGTTTGAAAACTCTTTTGCTATGGAAAATGCAATACCTGAAATAAAAGAAATCGCAAAATATATTACAGATAGCAATGATAATGATGGAGTTGCAAAGGCCATTTATAAAGCTTTAGAATGGAAATAACATAAGATAAAAACATATTATAAAAGTAACCTTGATTTAATAAAATCTCTATAAGCTTTATTGAAAAAAAGCTTATAGAGATTTTTAATTTTTAAAATAAGATTTTTAAATGGTGTTAATCAGATAAATATAATAAAGTTTTGATATAATAGTAAATAGATATAATAATAAAATTTGTAGGAAGAGAGGAATAAATAATGATAAAATTAATAGCAAGTGATATGGATGGAACCCTACTAAATGATAGTCATATGATATCTGAGGAGAATTTGAAAGCTATAAAAAAAGCACAAGACATTGGAAAACATTTTACAATTGTAACAGGAAGAGACTATGATGCAGTAAAACCATATTTAGAAGAGTGCAATTTAAGATGTGAATGTATTTTAAGTAATGGTGCAGAATATCGAGATATAGATGGTAACGTTATTGAAAGTATATATATGAATAAAAAAAGTGTAAAATTAATATTTGATATATTAAATGAAGAAGGTTTATATATTCAACTAATGAGTAATAAAGGCTCATATATAACCAATAAGCAAAGTGATAAAGAAGCACTTATAGATAGGTTTAAATTATTTAATCCAAAAATGAACGAAGAAGAAGTTATTGAATTTATTGAAAAGTTCCATAAATCAAGAAAAATGAATTACATAGATGATGTATATGAATTTTTAGAAAGTGACAGTGAGATATTAAAAATAATAACATTTAATAATGATGTAGAATTAATTGCAAGAGTGAAGGATAGATTAAGAGAAAATATTTCAGATATAGCAGTAGCATCAACTTTTTCTAATGATATAGAAATAAGTCATATAGAGGCTCAAAAAGGATTGATTTTAGCTAAGGCTATAGAAAAGATGGGAATTGATAAAAGTGAAGTAATAGTATTAGGAGATAGTTTTAATGATTACTCAATGTTTACTGAATTTGAAAATTCATTTGCTATGGAGAATGCTATACCAGAAATAAAGAAAATTGCAAAATATATTACAGATAGCAATGAAAATGATGGAGTTGCAAAAGCTATTTATAAGGTTTTAGAATAAAATAAATATTATATATAAATAAGAGGTTGTAATATATTACAATCTCTTATTTATATAGATATTTTAGGGTATAGTTATATTGTTAATACAATTATATAACATTTCAACAAGTGAGTATAAAACTCCAATAAGAGTTAAACAAATTAATAAATTCATAATAGACACCTCAACATTTAATTTATATTAATATTACTAGGGTAGTTAAAATTAATTAAAGTTATGCATTAGATTTATTAATAAAGTAATAAGATTTTTACTTAAAGAAATAAGTGAGTTATTGGCATGATACATATACCTAAAAATATGGAGGCTAATGAAATTCTAGTATAGCCATATTTTCTTGATGATGGAATAAGCTCAGCAAATGAAATATAAAGCATAATTCCACAGACTACAGCAAAAATTATACCAAGAATAAGTTCATTTATAAATGGTTTTAAGCATAAGAAAGCAATTAAAGCACCTAATGGCTCAGCCATACCAGATAAGAAGGAATATTTAATTGCTTTAAATCTACTTTTAGTAGCAAAATAAATGGGCATTGCTATAGCTATACCTTCTGGAATATTATGAAGAGCTATAGCAAATGTTACAGATAATCCAAGTCTAGTATCTTGATAACTAGAGACAAAGGTAGCAATACCTTCAGGAAAGTTATGTATCATTAGAGCAATGGTAGATACAAGTCCTACTCTAAAAATATCAAAGTCATTTTTAACTTTAGGAACAGTTCCTTTTTCTTCCGCAGGTATAAAGCTATCGATTAAATAAGCCATTAAAGCACCTATTAGTAAGAAGAGTATTGACCAGAGTATACCACTAACTTTTCCATGATATTTAGATATAGCATTTTCGGCTGTTGGAAATAAGTCGGTAAAAGATACTGTTATCATAACTCCAGCTGAAAAACCTAAAGCAAATGTAAGAAATCTCTCATTTCTGTTTTTAGTAAAAAAAACTATAACAGCTCCTAAAACGGTTGAAAGACCGGCTATTGTAGATAGAATTAAGGGAAAAATAGAATTTTTATCAAGCATAATATACCTCTCATTAATTATTGTTACATATATTATCTTATGATTGAAAACAAGTAAAAAGAATATAAATTTTTACAATATATTGGTATAATTATGTAATAGTAATTTTAATAGGGGGAAATAAATAATGTTGGGAACTATAGTAAACTCTATTGCTGTTATAGTTGGATGTTTAGTTGGTCTTGTTGTAAAAGGAAGGCTAAATGAAAAAATAAGTATAACTGTTATGCAAGGATTAGCCTTATGTACTTTATATATCGGAATTTCAGGTGCATTAAAAGGAGAAAATACTTTAATAATGATATTATCAGTTGCTATTGGTGCGTTGATAGGTGAAATAATAGATATTGATAAAAGGTTGAATAATTTAGGTGAATATTTAGAAAGTAAATTTAATGGTAAAAAAGAAAGCAATGTATCAATAGCAGAAGGTTTTGTTTCTGCGAGTCTTTTATTTTGTGTTGGAGCAATGGCTATAGTAGGTTCACTTGAAAGTGGATTAAGTGGTAATCATAATACGTTATTTACTAAGTCTATTTTAGATGGTATATCATCAATCATTTTTACATCATCATTAGGAATAGGAGTTATATTTTCTTCAGTGGCCGTTTTTATATATCAAGGGGGAATAACATTAGGAGCAGGATTGTTATCAGGTATATTAAATTATATGGTTATTGCAAATATGAGTGCTGTAGGAGGGTTATTAATAGCTGGACTAGCTTTTAATATGTTAGGAGTGACAAAAATGAGAATTGCAAATTTGCTTCCAGCAATATTTTTACCAATAATTTTTCAAATTTTTATACGATAAAAATAATTTATAATAATAAAAATATATTTACATTCAAAATAATATAGATATGTAGTAATATATTAATTAATAGGGGGTGATATAAGATGAAAAAAGATTATTCAGCACTTATATGGGGAATTGGATTTATTATTTTAGGAATTATTTTTGCAGGAAATACACTAAATTTATGGAGTATCGATGTATTTTTCCCAGGATGGTGGACATTGTTTTTAATTGTTCCAGGTTTAGTATCTATGATTAAGTATGGATTTAATTGGGGTTCAGGAATATTAGTTATAGTAGGAATAATACTTCTTTTTGATAGATTAGATATTATAAGTGGAGCTATTATGTGGAAATTAGTAGTACCATTAGTTTTAGTAATTATAGGTATAAGTATAATTAGTTCATTTTTTAAAGGAAATAGCAAAAAAAAAGGCATTGATATGGAATTTAGTGAAAGTAAATCTTATAAGTATGACTCTATAACATATCCACATTATACAGCAATCTTAGGTGGGGGAGAGTTTAAAAATAATAGTGAGGATTTAAAGGGAGTTTATGCAGAAGCCATATTAGGTGGACTAGAAATAGATTTAAGAGATGCGAAGATAACAGAAGATATAGTTTTAGAGCTTACAGCTGTTTTAGGCGGTATAGATATATTTATTCCGGACAATGTAGGAGTAGAAATAATTTCTGGCACACCTATTTTAGGTGGCTTTGAGCATAAATTAAATAGAAATATAGTTTCTGGACCAAAAGTAAGAATTAAATATACTGTAGTACTAGGTGGAATAGAGATAAAATAGTTAAAAATATAAATTTAATAAGATGAATTATATAATAGTTCTAAATTTAGGGCTATTATTTTTTTTTATTTCAATTATAATAATAAATATTATTTAATAAATACTTTATTTTTATATAAACATAATATAAAGAGAAAAATATAATAAGTTTAAGCTTATGGAAGTGTATAAAATTACAAACCATAAAGAGAGGATGTGTTTTAGATGAAGGTTGTAATAATAGGTGGTGTAGCAGCAGGAATGAGCGCTGCCGCTAAGTTTAAGAGACTCTCACCAAATGATGAAGTAATAGTTTATGAAAAGGGAGATATAGTATCTTTTGGTGCGTGCGGATTGCCTTATTATGTAGGGGGATTTTTCGATGATTCAAGAGAAATGATAGCAAGAACTCCAGAGGAATTTAAGGCATCAGGAGTAGAAATACATATAAAGCATGAAGTTTTAAGTGTTGATTTTAAAGCTAAAAAGCTACATATAAAAAATTTAATTTCAAATGAAATATTAGAAGAAAATTATGATAAGTTAATGATAGCAAGTGGTGCAAGAGCAATAATTCCACCAATTAAAAATGTTAATTTAGAAAATGTAGTTACTTTAAAATCATTAGATGATGGTAATAAGTTAAAAGATTTAATGGCAAATGAAGAGTATAAAAAGGTTACTATTATTGGAGCTGGGTTCATAGGGCTTGAAGCTGTAGAGGCAGCAATGCATAGAGGTAAAGAAGTTACAGTTATTCAACTTAAAGATAGAGTACTTCAAGAAGTATTTGATAAAGATATAACAGATTTATTAGAGGATGAATTAAGAGATAGTGGTGTTAATCTTTTATTAAACGAAACAGTTGTTGAACTTATAGGAGATGAAAAAGTTTATAAGGTTAAAACTAATAAAAGAGAATTAGAAACAGATATAGTTATACTGGCAACAGGAGTTAAGCCAAATACTGATTTCTTAAATTCTGATGAAATAGAAATGATAAGAAATGGAGCAATAGTTGTTGATCAATATGGAAGAACTTCAGTAGAAGATGTTTATTCAGCTGGAGATTGCGCAACTATAAATAATCTAATTACAGGTAAGCCTGTATATGTTCCACTTGCAACAGGTGCAAATAAGCTTGGAAGAATAGTTGGAGAAAATTTAGCTGGACAAAATAATTCATTCCAAGGTTCTATGGCATCAAGCTGTATTAAGGTTATGAATATGGAAGCAGCAAGAACTGGGCTTTCAGAAAAAGAAGTTAAGGATTTAGGATTCGATTATAAGACTAAATTTATAACTGATATGAATCAAACTAGCTACTATCCAGGTAGAGAAAGAATTTATGTTAAGCTTATTTATGATGCACATACTAAAGTTATTTTAGGTGGGCAAGTAGCTGGATATAAGGATGCTGTTCAAAGATGTAATGTTTTAGCGGCGTGTATTTATGCAAAAATGACTACAGATCAATTAGGCATGTTAGATCTTTGTTATTCACCACCATTTGCAAGAACATGGGACGTTTTAAATGTAGCAGGTAATGTATCTAAATAGTTATAACTAAATCAAAGTTTTAAAATAGCAACTAAAGATAAACTTAGTTGCTATTTTGCATTTGTATTATAGTGATAGTAAACGATTAATAAATATACTATATTATTAATAAAAAGTTATTTATAATTTTAATTTAGTATTTTATGATTTACTTTATTAAAATTTTATGTAATAATATTATATATTTTGTGCCTAATTAATAAAAAAATTTTATTAATAGTTGCAATTAACATAAGTAATTTTTAGTTTTTAAAATTACTTATGTTAAAAAAAAACTATAAAATTAGGAGTGAACATATGAAAATAGGATTTGATCATGAAAAATATTTAGAGGAACAATCAAAGTACATATTAGAAAGGGTTAATAACTACGATAAATTATACTTAGAGTTTGGTGGAAAACTTTTATTTGATTTACATGCAAAAAGAGTTTTACCAGGATTTGATGAAAATGCAAAAATCAAATTATTACATAAGTTAAGAGAAAATGTTGAAGTAGTTATTTGTGTTTACGCTGGTGATATCGAAAGAAATAAGATTAGAGGAGATTTCGGTATTACATATGATATGGACGTTTTAAGACTTATTGACGATTTAAGAAGCTACGATTTACAAGTTAATTCAGTTGTAATAACTAGATATAATGATCAGCCTTCAACTACTGTTTTCATAAATAAGTTAGAAAGACGTGGAATTAAGGTTTATAAGCATAGAGCTACTAAAGGATATCCAACAGATGTTGATACAATAGTAAGTGAAGAAGGGTATGGAAAAAATCCATATATTGAAACTACTAAACCAATAGTAGTTGTTACTGCACCTGGACCAGGAAGTGGTAAGCTTGCTACATGTTTAAGTCAGTTATATCATGAAAATAAGAGAGGAAATGTTGCTGGATATTCTAAGTTTGAAACATTCCCAGTATGGAATGTTCCATTAAAGCACCCATTAAATATAGCTTATGAAGCTGCAACAGTTGACCTAAAAGACGTTAATATGATAGATTATTTCCATTTAGATGCATATGGGGAAACTGCAGTTAACTATAATAGAGATTTAGAAACATTCCCAGTACTTAAGAGAATTATAGAAAAGATTACTGGTAAAGAATCAGTTTATAAATCGCCAACAGATATGGGAGTTAATAGAGTTGGATTTGGTATAGTTGATGATGAAGTTGTTAAGGAAGCTTCAAGACAAGAAATAATAAGAAGATACTTTAAAACAGGTTGTGAATATAAAAAAGGTTATGTTGATAAAGAAACATTTGAGCATGCAAAGCTTATAATGGAACAGGTTAATTTAAAACCAGAAGATAGAAAAGTTGTTACACCAGCTAGAGAACGTGCAGTAAAATTAAAAGAAGAAAATAGGGAAATTTGTACAGCAGTTGCATTAGAATTAAATGATGGAACTATTCTTACAGGAAAAGGGTCTGAACTTTTAGATGCATCAGCTGCAGTGTTATTAAATTCTGTAAAATATTTAGCTAATATTGCAGATGATATGCATTTAATTTCTCCTGTTATTTTAGAACCAATTCTAGCTTTAAAATCTAAAACATTAGGAAATCAAAAGATTTCTTTAAATTGTGAAGAGGTTCTAATTGCTTTAAGTATTTCAGCTGCAACTAATCCAACAGCGCAAGTAGCTATGGAGAAGTTAGGAATGCTTAAGAATTGTCAAGTGCATTCAACAACAATACTACCAACTACTGATGAGCAAACATTTAGAAAGCTTGGTATAGATGTAACGTGTGATGCTGAATATGCTTCAGAAAGTTTATTTTACAATAACTAAAATATCAAGAATTAAATAAATAATAGAGGATGTGTATTTTTACATATCCTCTATTTTTATTTAATAAATAAATTAAAGTTATTTTGCAATATAGTAGAAAAAGAAATTAGTAATATTAGATTTTAATCGGTAAAAGGATTTATAGACATTGTAACTAAGATGAATTTTAAAGAATAAAATATAAAGAAGATATTACAAAGGAGGAAAAATGAGATGACACAATATAAAGGAATAGATATTAGTAATTGGCAAGGAAGTATAAACTTTTCAGAGGTAAAAAATAGTGGAGTACAAATAGTTTATATTCAAGCTACAGAGGGTAATTTTTTTACTGATCCTTATCTTCAAGAATTTTATGATGAAGCATCGTCTAAGGGATTATCAATTGGATTTTATCATTTTTTTAGTCCTTCAGTTTCTGCGGATGAACAAGCAAAATATTTTACAAAAGCTATAAGTGGAATGACTAGTGAATGTAGATTAGTATTAGATTTAGAACAATCAGGAGGAATTGGAGCAGACGAATTGTCTAGAATTGCAGTTGATTTTTTAGAAAATGTGAAGGCGAATAGTGGATTAGATGTTGCATTATACACTTATGCAAGCTTTGCTAATAATAATATTACAACTGGATATGGATTAGAAAATTATCCATTGTGGATAGCTGAATATGGAACTAGTTATCCAGAAAGTAATCCTATATGGGGAACTAGTTATGCAGGATGGCAATATTCTGATACAGGATATACACCTGGAGTAAATGGTAATTCTGATTTAGATATATTTAATGAAAGAATATTATTAGATGACAAAGTAAGTATACCAGGAAATCGGAATGAAGAGTCAAGTCATGGCTCTGTAAAATATTATATTGTAAGGTCTGGAGATACTTTAAGTAAAATAGCATCAAGGTTTGGAACAACAACTCAAGAATTAGTTAAATTAAATGATATATCAAATCCTAATTTAATTTATGTAGGACAAGTTTTGAAGATATATACAAACAGACAAGTTCAAAAAGATGATAATAATTTTAGTAGCACCTATGTTGTAGTAGCTGGAGACACATTAAGTAAAATAGCATCAAGGTTTGGAACAACAACTCAAGAATTAGTTAAATTAAATGATATATCAAATCCTAACTTAATTTATGTAGGAGAAATATTAAAAATTCCAGTGATAAATTCAGTTAAGAGTGGAGCATCCTCAAAGCAGTATCAAAGCACTTATGTAGTACAGAATGGTGATACTTTAAGTAAAATAGCATCAAGGTTTGACACAACTGTCCAATATTTAGCAAGAATAAATGGAATAAAAAATCCAAATCTAATATACACAGGGCAGGTTTTAAAAATTGAATCATCAGGAAGTTCAGTACAAGGAAGTAGCACAACATCTACTTATGTAGTTAGGGCAGGTGATACTTTAAGTAGTATTGCATTGAGATTTGATACAACAGTCAATAATTTAATAGATTTAAATGATATAGCAAATCCAAATTTAATTTATGTAGGACAAGTTTTAAAAATATAAAGCAATATATTGTTAGATTGGTTAAATAAAAAGAGTGATTATATAAATTAATATAGATTTACTAGTATAGAAAGTTAATGATATTATCTTCAAGCCTACTATAATATCATTAACTTTTATTATTTTACAATAATATTATAATCATAGTTAGTTCATTAAATTAAATAACCAATTTTTAATTTCATTATTATATAGTAAATTTAGAATAAGTAGCATGACATATTACTAAGTTTATTTAGAGGTATTTATATTTAATATTAATATTGGTAAAAAAATGAATAAGATTAAACTTAAATACATGAAAGGAATAACAGACTATTTACAAGGAATAATAAATATATATAAATTTATTAAGTAATGAATGAAAGGAAATTATTTCAATGAGTGATGATAAAGTTAGAATAATACCGCTAGGTGGATTGGGTGAAATAGGGAAGAATATAACAGTTATAGAGTGCAATGATGAAATAATAGTCATTGATTGTGGAATAGCTTTTCCTGATGAACAAATGTATGGAGTTGATTTAATTATTCCAGATATAACTTATTTAAAAAATAATATAGATAAAGTAAAAGGAATATTCTTAACGCATGGGCATGAAGATCATATTGGAGCTTTGCCATATGTATTAAAACAAATTAATGTACCGTTATATGGGACTAAGCTAACTCTTGGAATAGTAAAAACAAAGCTTGAAGAACATAATATATTATCAGAGTGTACTCTTAATAATGTAGAAAGTGGAGATATAATTAAATTTAAGCATATAAAAGTAGAGTTTATTAGAAATACTCATAGTATAGCAGATTCATGTAGTTTAGCAATATTTACTCCTATAGGCACTATTCTTCATACAGGAGATTTTAAAATAGATTATACACCTATTGACAATAAAAAAATGGATTTGCAAAGAATATCTAATTTGGGTAAGGAAGGAGTAATGTTACTTATGGCTGATAGTACGAATGTAGAAAGGCAAGGACATTCTCTATCAGAAAAAAGTATAGGATTAACTTTAAATAGAATTATAGGAAAAGCTAAAGGAAGAGTTATAGTGGCAACTTTTGCATCTAATATTCATAGAATGCAACAAATTATAGATGCATCATTGTTACACAATAGAAAGGTTGCGTTTAACGGAAGAAGTATGGAGAATATATCTAAAGTTGCAATGGAACTTGGATATTTACATATACCAGATACTGAAATAATTAGTATAGATGACTTAAAGGATTATAGTAATGAAAAAATAACTATAATAACAACAGGTAGTCAAGGTGAACCAATGGCATCTTTAGCAAGGATAGCTTTTTCAAATCATAGAAAAATTGCAATAGAGCATAAAGATACATTTATAATTTCAGCATCACCTATTCCAGGAAATGATAGGCTTATTTCAAGAGTCATTAATGAATTATTTAGAAAAGGTGCAGATGTTATTTATGAGGATTTAGAAGATGTACATGTATCAGGGCATGCATACCAAGAGGAACTTAAGCTTATACATAGTCTTGTTAATCCTAAATACTTTATGCCAGTTCATGGTGAATATAGACATTTAAAGCATCATGGTGACCTAGCAGAAAGTTTAGGAATGAGTAGAGATAATATATTTATATTAGAAACTGGTAATGTTTTAGAGTTAACTAAAAATAGCTGTAAGAAGGATGGAAGAGTTAAAACAGGTGCTATATTTGTAGATGGGTTAGGTGTTGGAGATGTAGGAAATATAGTATTAAGAGATAGAAGACATTTAGCACAAGACGGAATGTTAACAATAGTAGTTACAATTGAGAGAGAGACATTTACTATAGTTTCAGGACCGGATGTAATAACTAGAGGTTTTGTATATGTAAAGGAATCAGAGGAACTGATTAAAAAGGTAAGAAGTATCGCAGTAGAAGAGTTAGAAAAATGCCTACAAGTTGGTGTAATTGAATGGTATGTATTAAAGAGTAATGTAAAAAAGGCTGTTGAAAATTACATATATGAAACAACAAAACGCAGACCAACTGTTATACCTATAATAATGGAAACATAGTTTAATTAGCAAAAGAAATAATATTAAATTGTAATAAATAGTAAGTTTTAAGTAGTATATTTAAGGTTAATCTGTCATTTTAGTTTGAAGTATATGGAAAGATAGTGTATAATGAGTTATGTAAACATTTAAATGGGGAAAAGGGGAATATTATTATGAGTGAAATAGCTACAAAAACGTACCAAGATTTGTTACAAGAATTTTCAAAAACTCCAAAGGAGGATGTTAAAGCCTTTACTGAAAAATATAAAGAGGTTTTAACTGAATTTTTAAATCTTAATGAGGTATATACTATTGCAGATAAAAATGCAAAAGTAAGTGATGTTAAAAATAATACAGCACGTCCACTTTGCGCATTAAGTAATAAAAAATTACCTTGTATGTGGTTTTTTTCAGAAAGAGAAATGGCAGAAAAGTTTGTAAATCATTTTGGACTTATTAAAGATGATGTAGAATATATAATGAAGTTACAAGGTGAACAAATAATTGGAACTGTTAAGAAAGCAATATTTAATGGAGTATTTCAATTTGCTATAGATGAAGGTAAATGTTCAATGGTTATAGTACCATATGATTTATTAAATAGGTACTTAGAAAATAAAGGTGAAGAAAAGTTTTTATTAGCAAGACAATATGAGTTAATGATATTATTTAGTTCGATGAAGTTTGGTAAAAAATCTGTATTTGCAATTGAAAGCGATGAAAAATTAGAAAATGGAATAATAGTTCCAGCAATAGATAGAGACGGTGTGTTGCGTATATTTGAAAAACAAGAAGATGCTGATGTTCATAAATATGATATTGGATATGGTAGAAAAGATTCTATGAATTTAAATTTAGTTAGATTAAGAAATTGTGTAAGCGCAGCAGTTAGTAAGAAAGTAGAAGACATGAAATTTGAAGTTGGTCAGCATATAATAGAAGTAAAGGCTAAAAAAGTATTACACATTTTAAATGAAATGATAATTCAATAATAAATATATAAATTTATAAGATCTTTGGTAGCAATATTAAAGGTCTTTTTTTTATTATAAATTTTATTTAAATTCAGTTAAAAATAATAACAATATCATTATAGATTGAAAAATGTTAGCAATATAATTATATATACAGTGAAAAATCTTAATGATAAAATATTACATATATTCAATAAAAAGTATACAAGAATAAAGAAATAAAAAAGGGGGAAGAGAAAGTGAGATTTAATAAAAGAGTAGCAGCCTTGGTAGCTATGACTGTAATTACATCTACATTATCAAATTTTACTGTAACTAATGCTACGACGGTTAATCCAGTTTCTATAGTTGAAGTGCAAAATACAATAACTATTGGAAACGAATACATGGAAAGGGTATTTTCCATAAAAAATAATAAGTTAAGTACATTAACTTTAAACAACAAGAGGGCAAATAATATTTTCGAGCTAAGTGCCTCATCTGAAGAATTTGTTATTGGATTAGTTAATGAAGTTAATAGAGGATGGGAAATATTAAGTACAGATAGTGAAGAAACAAGTTCTGAAAATGGTGCTAGTGCTAATGCCATAGATGGGGATATATCTACAATGTGGCATACTAAATATAGTGGAAGTGTAGATGCATATCCACATCATTTAGCTGTAAATTTAGGAGAGGAAAAAGAGCTAGAAGGATTCACATATACACCAAGACAATCAGGTAATAATGGTGATATTAAGGAGTATGAATTCTATGTTAGTAATGATGGAGAAAATTGGGGAGAACCTATATCTTCAGGTGAATTTACTTATTCAGGAAAGAATAAGATAGAAATTAGATTTAATCAACCAGTTTCAGGTCAATATATAAAATTAGTAGGTTTAAGTGCTGTAAATGGTCAAAATTTTGCAGCTTGTGCTGAGTTAGATATTTTGGAAGTTGGAGCTGTTGAAACAGACGAAAGTGAATTCCAAATAAAATCTTCAGATTTAACTATTGCAGATATTATAACAGAAGATTCTGCTAATAGACAAGGAAAGAAAGTTGCATTTAAGTTTGAACCTATAAATAAAAATGGTGTTAATTGGGATATAACTATGAATGTAGTTATGGAAGATGGAGATCATTTCATGAGAAAATATTTAGAAATATCTTGTGATGATCCTAGTGCTAGAATTGACTATATTGATTTAGAACATTTAAAGTTAAATGAAAGTGTAGAGCAAGAGTGGTCAAGACCACAAACTGAAGGTGCTATGATGCTTAATTCATATCAAATGGCACTTGGCCAACCAATATATATTGATGGTATGTTCTTAGGATGTGAATTCCCAGTAACAGATAACCAAATACTTTCTGATAGAACTGCTCAAATAAAATATTATTCGGGAAGAGAATTTGAAGATTTAGAAAAGACTACCGATGGTAAATTTGTAACTTGGCAAACTGTAGTAGGCGCTGCTAGAAGTACTGATCAATCAGTAATTCAAACAGATTTCTTCGAATATATTGATGAGATAGCAACAAGAACAGATTTTAGAAAGCAATATAATTCGTGGTATGATCATATGATGAATATAACTGCTGAAAATATAGAGGGATCTTTCTATGAAATAGAAAAAGGATTATCTCAATATGGGATAGAACCGTTGGATTCTTATGTTGTTGATGATGGTTGGAATAACTATGATGCTGATTTCTGGTCATTTAATAGTAAATTTCCTAACGAGTTATATGACTCAAAAGAGCAAGCTCAAAACTTTGGTTCAAACTTTGGACTGTGGCTTGGGCCAAGAGGTGGATATAACTACAATTATAAATTTGGGAAGCAAATGGAAGCAGCAGGAACAGGAGGATTTAATCCATCTTCAGGTGATATATGTGTAGGTGATCATAATTATGTAGAAAATATAACTAATTTATTTTTAGATTATATGAATAGATTTGATATAAATTATTGGAAGATAGATGGTAACGTATCACATCCTTGTCCAGTAAAAACTCATGGACATGTTACTGGTGGAGAAAATGGTATGTATATGCTTACTGAAACTTGGGAATCATGGATTGATATTTTTGCAAAAATGAGAGAGTTTAATCCAGATGTATTTATAAACTTAACTTGTTATGTTAATCCAAGTCCTTGGTTCTTACAGTGGGTAAATACTGTTTGGTTACAAAATTCACAGGATGTAGGGTTTACTGGTGGATCAGTTGATGGATCTATGATGGATGCTATGATAACCTATAGAGATGGTAGATATTATGATTTCTATGAAAGTAGAGAATTACAATTCCCAGCAGCAAATATTTACAACCATGATCCTATAAACGGAAATACAAATAAAGTTAACGGACAAACTGTTCAAATGAATGAAGAACAATTTGAGAAATATTTATATATGATAATGACTAGAGGAACATCATTCTGGGAATTATACTATAGTTTCAATTTAATGAATGAAGGTAAATGGATGGTTAACTCTGAAGTATTAAAGTGGGGAGAAGAAAACTTTGATATTTTAAGAAATGCTAAGCTTATAGGTAATGCTAGCGCTGGTAGTGGAAATGTATATGGATATTCGTCTTGGGCAGAAGATAAGGGAGTTATTTCTTTAAGAAATCCATCTTCAACTAAGCAATCATACACAATAACATTGGATAGATTAATTGGTGTTGGTGAAGGTGCTTCTAATATGGTTAAGAGCACAGTTTATCCTTATGGAGTGCCAGAAGAAAATACAACGTATAATTATGGGGACACTATAACTGTTGAATTAGAACCATATGAAGTTTTAGTATGGCAATTTGGAGATGCCGATACAAACCCTGCAGAAATTGTTGAAGTTAAAGCTGAAGATGCAAATACAATTTTAGTTGAGTTTAATGAAAGAGTTTTAGCTGATGCGGCTAATTATTCAATTGAAGATAATATTATAACAGATGCTGAAATATTAATGAATCGTAGAACTGTTAAATTAACTCTTGAGAATGATTTGGAGGTTGGTAAAGAATATTCTATAAAAATTAAAAATACTAGTGATTTAGCTGAAAATACTACTTCAAAAGATGTTACTTTCAAATTATATGAAGATAATAAGATTGTAGTTGTTAATGGAAAAGAAGATTTGAAGAATGCTAGCAGCTTAAAAGAAGGTAAAGGTCCAGTAGAAAACATTAAATCATTAATGCTAGATAGAAATAAATTTGAAGTTAATAGCAGTAATTCAGTTAATGGTGTTAAGGATTTTGGAGTGTCAATGATGATTAATACTACAGATTCTAATGCAACATTATTATCGCAAGGTGAGGAATATTCTTTAAGAATTAATGAATCTGGAAACTTAGAATTTACATCTAATGGCGTAACGGCTATATCAAAGGTTGCTATAAATGATGGAGAATGGAATGATATCACTGCAGTAAGAGAAAATAGTGGTCTATTAAAAATCTATGTAAATGGAGAGTTAGATAGTTCTGCTTTTGATGAAACTTTAGGTATAAAAGACATACAAAAGGCTCCAATAACTCTTGGTAGTGAAGAATTTATAGGAGAAATTTCTCATGTTATTGTAAGAGATGTAGCACTAGCTTATGATGAAGTGGAAACTGTTTTCGAAGAAGGCGGGATTACTGAAGGAAATAAGATCCCTCAATCTCAAATGACTATATTTGCTACAAGTGAAGAAAATGGAAGTGAGGTTAACTTAAAGGAAAATGCCATTGATGGAAATAAAAATACTTTCTGGCAATCGTCTACAAGTAAAGATAATACTGTTGAAAGACAATATTTAACTTTAGATTTAGGAAAATTATATAATGTATCACAAGTAGACTATACAGCAAGATATCATGAAAGCCTTGGATTGAATTGCACTGGTAATATTCTAGAGTATGTTATTGAAACAAGTATTGATGGTGAAAATTGGATAGAAGTAAGTAAAGGACGTACTTCAACTGAAAATGCAACAACAGAAATAGCATTTAATGCTATTGAGGCACAGTATGTTCGTATTTCAGCAGACACAACTTATCATTGGCAAGATGCGTTAAGAAATACAACTGTTTCTGTGGCAGAAATAAATGTTTATGGTGATGAAGTAAAAGAAGAAGAGGCAACAAATATTGCACTAAATAAAAAAATAACTGGTTACTGGACAAAGGATAATTCATTAGTTGATGTAAATAAGGATAAGCCATTAACTAATATAGTATCAGGAAATAAGGAATTAGGGGATTATTCTGATTTTGGAAGTGATAATAGAGCTGAATCTTCATATATTCAAATTGATTTAGATGGTAGATATGATATTGAATCTATGAATTTATATCGTTATTGGCAAGATGGAAGAACTTATAATGGAACTGTTATAGCTATTTCAGAAAAAGAAGATTTTTCTGAAAGTACTATAGTATATAACTCAGATTCAGAAAATTTCCATGGTTTAGGAAGTGGAACTGATTCAACTTACGCAGAGACATCAGAAGGAAAAACTATAGAGTTTAATGCTACTACTGGAAGGTATGTAAGAGTTTATATGCATGGAAGTAATTCTGGAAACACAAATCATATCGTTGAGCTAGAGGTTATGGGAAAAGAATCCAAAGGAGAAATTCCAGAAAAACCAGAAATTCCAGAGACAGAACAAACTGGAATTAACTTAATAGCACCAACAGAAGTGGCAGTTGGAAAAGATTTTGAACTTAGGGTAAACTTAAGCGACATAAAAGAAAATATGTATGCTATGGAATTTGAAGTTGACTACGATGAAACAAAAGTAGACTTTAAAGAAGCAACTTCTGTAGATGCAGATAAATATTTTGTACAAGCTAAAGCTACAGA